>SPCN01000245.1 GCA_004525465.1 Chrysiogenales bacterium
GGTGAAGCGCCGAAGCGGATCAAGTTTTTCAGTTTGGCTATGCCCGCCTCTTGGGGAAAGCGGGTGGCAAAAACCAGGTTGATGATGTAATCCTTGATGCGCTCATCCATGTACACCAACTGGTAGGATTTCTGCAGTTTGGCCAGAGCGGCTTTGTTCAAGACAACCTTGAGAGGAATAGCGCCGCCGCCGGCCATGCGGCTGACGATCTCCTTTTCCTCGTCCTTGAGCGGGTAGGTGACCTTGACCTTGAGCAGGAAGCGGTCGATCTGGGCTTCAGGCAGGGGGTAGGTTCCCTCCTGCTCGATCGGGTTCTGGGTGGCCATGACCATGAACGGCTTGGCGATGGGGTGGCTCTCGTCGCCAATGGTCACCTGCAGTTCCTGCATGGCTTCCAGCAGGGCGCTCTGCACTTTAGCCGGGGCGCGGTTGATCTCGTCGGCCAGCAGCAGGTTGGTGAAGATCGGGCCTTTGCGGGTATAAAATTCGGCGTTCTTCGGGTTGAAGACCATGGTGCCGGTGAGGTCGGCCGGCAGCAGGTCGGGGGTAAACTGGATGCGCTTGAAGTTCAGGTCGGTGACCCGGGCCAGGGTCTTGATGGCCAGGGTCTTGGCCAGGCCGGGCACGCCTTCGAGCAGGATATGCCCGGAGGTCAGCAGGGCGATCATCATCCGTTCCAGCAGTTCTTTCTGCCCGACGATGACTTTGGCCATTTCGGCCATGGTCTGGTCGATGACCATGCTCTCTTCCTTGATTTTCTCGTTGATAAAGGTCAGGTCCTGGGCCATCATTTATTCTCCTTGGTTAAGTATCTCTGGCGATAATCGGTTCCCAAGATCTCAATGCTGCGGGCCATTTCGTAGAGCCGGCTACGGATACGGTTACCGATGCGCTCGCTTAGGGTCTCCTGGTTGTCGATCTTCTTGTCAAAGTAATTGCTGGCGAATAGGGTGACGCGATTGTTGTTGTAGCGGCGATTGATCAGGAAATAGATGTTATCTTCAACCCAGGGGCTGGGGCGGGAGGCGCCCAGTTCATCGAAAAGCAGGAGTTCCACCCGGGCCAGACGCTGGATCAGTTGCCCGATGTTGGAAAAATCGCGGCTGGCAGCGTCCTCGCCCGAGCGCATCTCCCGGGTAAGATCATTCCAGTCGATATAGACCACGTCGGAGTTTTTTTCCTTGATCAGCTGGTTGGCGATGCAACAGAGGAGGCGGGTCTTGCCCACGCCGGTCCCACCCTGGAACAGGAGGCCATAGCCGCCGACGCCCGGATAATCGGCGATGAATTTTTCGGCCGCCTTCTTGGCTCTTGCTTGGGAGGACTCCTCCTTCTCGGGCTTGAAGCCTCTCAAGTCCACGTTGTAAAAGCGAGGCGGGATGTTGGCGTTCGTGATTAGGCTGTCTTGCGCATCTCTTTGCTGGCATTGGCAGGGGCGGGCTATCTCGCGTTCCCCGACCTTGACCAGCACCCAACCGCTGTCCTGACAAATCTTGCAGTTTGCTTCCTTCAATTCAATGCTCCGTATATGCCCTGCTTAAGCAGCTGTTTCTTCAGCTTGGCCAGGGCTTTCATCTCGATGCGCCGGATGCCTTCCGGGCTCATGTTCAAATGCTTGGCGATCTCCCGCAGTTTCTGAGGCTCATCGTCCTGAAAGCCGAAGCGCAGGCGGATGATCTCGGCTTCGCGGGCGGTGAGATTCTGTATGTCTTCCTGGACAAGCTGGCGCACCGAATTGCCGGTCAGGATGTCCAGGGGGTCGTCGACCGAATTATCGGGCAGGAAGGTGGTCAGGCTCGATGAATTTTCGTCGTGGAGCCCCTTGTCCAGCGAGATGATCTCATCGGGCACGGCCAGCATCACCTTGATCTTTTTTTCCGGGATCTGCAGGTGGTCGGCCAGCTCTTTTTCAGTGGGGTGTCTTTTCAATCTCTTGTTCAGCTTGAAATAGGCTTTTTTGAAATTCAGGTAATCGTTAAAAAAAATATCGGGCAAAGAAATGATATTCTGATTTTTTGACAGGTAACGCCTGATCTCACTGCGTACCCACCAGATGGCATAGGTGAAAAAACGGTTTTCCCGGGACAGGTCGAATTTTTTAAGGGCTTCGATCAAGCCCTTGTTGCCTTCGTTGATCAGGTCCAGAAAATTGTCACCCTTGAAATAGTATTTCAGGGCTTCCCTGACCACCAGGCGCTGGTTGGCGATGATAATGTTGCGAAAAGCTTCTTCGTCCCCGTTTTTGGCTTTGACGATCAGGGCTTTTTCTTCTTCGGCGCTCAGAATCTTGATCTTTTTAATTCGTTGGAAGTATTGGTTAAGCGAATCCAGCGACTCGCTATTTTTCCTTTTTATCATCCTTGAAAATGGCCATGGGCGGCGAAGAAAATTTGACCAATGAGATTTTTTTCTGTTCGAAAATCTCCTCTTTACCGACAAAAAACTCTTTTTTCAGTTCTTCCAGGAAAAGGGTGAATTCTTCCTGCATTTTTTCCATCTTGTCTTTCATGTTCATGACAATTTCAATGCCGGCCAGGTTGACGCCCATTTCGCGGGTCAGGTTCAGGATGAATTCCAGCTTTTTCAGGTCCTCTTCACTGAACTTGCGGGTGTTGCCCTTGCTGCGTGACGGGATGAGCAGCCCCTCTCTTTCGTAAAGGCGCAGGGTTTGCGGGTGGATGTTGTACTTGCTGGCCACGGCTGAAATAAAATAGGTTTTTTCCTTCATCGCAGCAATTCCTCACGCGGGTTGTAAGGGGATACTATTTCGATCTCCTTGAGCAATTCGCGCACTTTCAGATCCTTGGTGGAAGGCGGAACGATCTTGATCTCAACACGCAAGTCACCGTTCTCCCTGGTTTTGGGATTAATGATGCCTTTGCCTTTCAAGCGCAATTTCTGCCCCGATGTCGTCCCGGGAGGGATCTTGAACAAGGAAGATCCATCCAGGGTGGGAATCTCGATCTTGGCCCCAAGCGCGGCCTCGGCATAGGTGACCGGCAGGGTCATCTCCAGGTCCTGGCCGTGGCGCCGGAACACTTTATGTGCTGTGACCTGGATGGTGATGATCAGGTCGCCATCCGGGCCGCCGTTGCGGCCGGCGTTGCCTTTGCCGCTGATGCGGACCTTGGAGTCGTTGTCCACGCCGGCAGGTATTTTGACCCGCAGGCGGGTGGTTTTTTCCACCCGGCCGTCGCCGCCGCAGGCTCGGCATGGGGCTCCGGGCAAAATGCCGCTGCCGCCGCAATTGGGACAGATGGTGCCGAATTTCATGAATCCCGTCTGTTTTTGAATGCGGCCCTGTCCCCTGCAGGTCGGGCAGACGGTCTGACCTGAAGCGGCATCGATGCCCTTGCCCTTGCAGGCGGGGCAGGACTCTCTGTGGCTAATCTGTATCGGGGTCTCGATGCCGTTGGCCGCGTCCATGAAATTAAGGTTCATGGAATAATTGAGATCCTCGCCGCGCTCCGGCCTCTGGCTCTTTTTTCCGGCCTGGGTGCGCGGACCGCCCATATTGCCGAAAATGGTTTCGAAAATATCGCCAAAGGAGCTGTTGCCGCTGCTGCTGAAATCGAAGCCCTCAAAATTGCTGCCGCTGCGGCCACCGGCACCGCCATGGGCCCCCAGTGAGCCGTAAAGGTCGTATTGCTTCTTTTTTTCCGGATCCTTCAGCGTCTCGTGTGCTTCGTTTATCTCCTTGAACTTCTGTTCGGACGCCTTGTCGCCGGGATTAAGGTCGGGGTGATACTTTCGGGCCAATTTGCGGTAGGCCTTTTTTATGTCGTTGATGCTTGCATTCTTGCTGACGCCCAGGAGTTCATAAAAATCTTTCATATAAAAAATATTACTCCAGGGCGCTAAAAAAATCAATAGCGCCGCACTGTCAAGGACGGCATTTGACGGCATGGCCCGCTTCATCTATAATCGGCCCTAA
>SPCN01000467.1 GCA_004525465.1 Chrysiogenales bacterium
CAGCAGGGTTTCACGGGGAAAGACATCGTAACCGTAAGACGACAGGTTGATGCCGGTCAGCACCACCTCGCGGTAGCCCAGCGCCGCGTAGTGTCGGATCTTGGCCGTGATATCCTTTTTCGACAGGCTCTGGGCTTTGCCGCGCAGGGACGGCACGATGCAAAAAGCGCAGCGGAAATTGCAGCCGTCCTGGATCTTTAAAAAAACCCGGGAACGGAAAGAAGAATGGAAGATCAAGCGGCTGTCAATGGGAAAAATTTCGCATACTGCCTGGACCAGACGCTTCTTTTCCTGGTTGTCAAAAAAAAAATAATTCTTGTATTTGTGGCTCAGAGCCGTCTTGTCCTGGCTGACCGTGCAGCCGGCGATAAGCCATTTGATGCGGGTGTTGTGATAGGCCTTGCTGACAAAGCGCCGTACGTCCTTTTCGGCTTTTTCGGTGACACTGCAGGTGTTCAATATCCCGAAAGCGGCCTGGGCTGGTGACGTGGTCAATTCATAACCGAGTTTTTCCAGTTCAATGATCCATTCCTGGATCTCGGCCTGGTTGCTGCGGCAGCCGAAACTGTCGACGACGAACTTCATCCCCGGTCCAGCTTGTCCTTCAGTTCTCGACTCTTTTCCAGCACTTTTTCCCGTTGTTCGGCGCGGTAGGCCTGCAGTTTTTCCTTTAAAACCGGATCATGGGCGGCCAACAGCGAGACGGCGAACAAAGCGGCATTGGTCGCCCCGGCAGCACCGATGCCGAATGTGGCGACCGGTATGCCGGCCGGCATCTGGACAATGGCCAGCAGGGAATCGAAGCCGGAAAGCGTTGAAGTCATGGGCACGCCCAGGACCGGCAGCAAGGTGTGACTGGCCACGACGCCGGGCAGATGGGCGGCACCTCCGGCCGCGGCGATGATCACTTCCACGCCCTGCGCTTCAAATTCCCGGACCAGCTGCAGAGTGCGCTCCGGCGTGCGGTGGGCCGAGCTGACCTCAACTTGCAGGGGTATCTGCAGGCTGCGCAGCAGGGAGATGCCTTTTTCCACTTGGGGAAAATCCGAATCCGAACCCAGAATATAAGCTATTTTTGCGTTCATTTGCGGCTCCAACCGATATCGCGGCGGAAGGTCATGTCATCAAAGGTAATGAACGAAATGCCGTCATAGATCTTGTCCATGGCTTCCTTCAATGTCGGAGCTGCGGCGCAGACGTTCAGCACCCGGCCGCCGGCACTTACCGGACCGTCCTTGCCCACGGCCGTGCCGGCGTGAAAAACTTCCACACCCAGAGACTTGGCCCGCTCCAGGCCCTGGATCTTCTGCCCCTTGGCAAACTTCTGCGGATAGCCCCTGGCGGCCAGGACCACACAACCGGAAACATTTTCGTCCCAATCGGCGACGATATCAAAAAGGTTCTCATCAGCAGATCCTTCCAAAATGTCTACCAGGTCGCTTTTCAAACGCATCAGCACCACCTGGGTTTCCGGATCGCCGAAACGGGCGTTGAATTCCAGGCCCTTGGGGCCTTCCCGGGTGATCATCAAACCGGCATAGAGAAGCCCCTTGTATTCCTTGTTCTCGAATTTCAACCCGGAAATTGTCGGTTGGATAATGGTTTTCATGATCTGGTTGAAAAGGTCTTTGCTGATCTGCGGCGCCGGCGAAATGGCGCCCATGCCGCCGGTGTTGGGGCCCTTGTCGTCTTCCAGGACTTTTTTGTAATCCATGGAGGTGGCCAATGGGAAGACGCGCTTGCCGTCACAGACGGCCATGAATGTCATTTCCTGGCCGCTGAGGAATTCCTCGATTACCACCCGTTCCCCGGATTGGCCGAATTTTCCATCCAGCATGACCTCCTTGATGGCCTCATCGGCCTCGTCCTTTTTCCGGCAAATAAAAACACCTTTGCCGGAGGCCAGACCATCGGCCTTGATCACCAGCGGGAATTTGGCTTTTTGTAAATATTCAAGCGCTACGGCGGCGGAATTGAAGACCTGGAAGTCCGCTGTCGGAATATTGTTCTTGCGCATGAAATCCTTGGCAAAGGACTTGGAGGTCTCGATCATGGCCGCCTTCTGGGTCGGGCCGAAGATCTTCAGGTTGCGA
>SPCN01000430.1 GCA_004525465.1 Chrysiogenales bacterium
CCCTGAGTTCTGCCGCTATTACAAACTGGAGCGGCCGGTTTTTGCTGCCGAGATCGATCTGCAGGCTTTGGTCGCGGCAGTAGGTGAAAAGCGCTTCAGCGGCACGAATCGTTTTCCGGCCGTGCGCCGCGATTTCACTTTTCTGATGGCCAAAACCGTCAGTTATGAGGAGTTACGCTCCTGCCTCGAACGTTTGCAGCCCGAGGTCCTCGAACGTTTCGAGTTGACCGATGTTTTTCAGGGACCATCCGTCCCGGTCGACAAGGTCAGCTTTTCCATGGGATTCACCTACCGGGCCCAGGACCGCACCCTGACCGGAGATGAGGTGAACGCCATCCACCTGGAATTTACCGCGAAAATGGTGGAACAGATGCATTTAATTCAAAGATAAGGAGCACGAAGATGAGTTTCAAAGAGTTCGATAAACTTGAAGAAAAGATCAACCGCTTGATTGCCGGACTGAAAGCCCTGCGTGATGAAAACCAGAAGTTGAAAAAGGAATTGCAGGGAGTCAAGCAAGATTCTTCCCAGCGTGACAGTGAAAAGAGCGAAATCCGCAAAAAAATCGCTTCGCTGATCGACCTGGTTGATTCGATCGGGGAATAATGTCCAGAGAAATTGAAGTTCAGATCACCGGCAAGAAATTCGTTTTTCAGCTGGCCGACGATGTCCAGCCAGAGGAATTCCTGCAGGTGGTTGAATATGTGGAAAATAAGATCAACAAAATCAAAAGCAGGATGAACGAATTGGATTCCCTGAAATTGGGATTGTTAACTTCGATAAACATTGCCCAGGACCTGTTTTCTTTGAAAAAGGAAAATGAGAAACTGGCGCAGATACTTGGGAGAATCGACACGTTGTTGTCGCCTGAAAGTGAGGACGGAAAGTTAACTGTCAGTTTGTCATCCTGAAAAAGGAGGAAGACAATGTCCGAGATCGCTTTTTTGCTGTTCGGCATTTTACTGGGCGGCGGTGCGATATTTTTATTTAAAAAGAAGATCTTTGCCGGTGAATACAAAAAAGTACAGGTTTATAAAAATCAACTGGAGGCCAGGAACCTGGAAGAACTGGAGCGGGCCAAGAAACAATCCCTGCTTGAGTTGAAGGAAGAATTCGCTGAATGGAAGAACGAATACAACAGCCGGCACAACGAAAAAATCAACCGCCTGAATGTCATGGAGAAACGTCTTATCCAGAAGGAAGAAAATCTGGACAAGCGCTACACCAACCTGGAAAACACGGAAAAGGAATTAAAGAAGAAAGAAAGGGACCTGGCCATTCAGGAAGAGGAAAACGCGGCCGTAAAAATCAGCGTCAACAAACTTTATGAAGAGCAGCGGCTGAAGTTGGAAAAAATATCCGGGCTTTCCGTTCAGGAGGCCAAGGAATTGATCATCAAGCAATATGAAAGTGAAGCCAGGCTCGAATCGGCGCAAAGATTGAAACTGATCGAAGAAGAGTTAAAGGAAAAAAGCCAACAACTGGCCAAGGATGTAATATCCAACGCTGTGCAGCGTATCGCGACCGAGCACGTGGTTTCCTCTTCGGTTACGGTCATCGATCTGCCTTCGGATGAGATGAAGGGCCGGATCATCGGCCGCGAAGGCAGGAATATCCGCGCCCTGGAAAATGCCACGGGAGTGGATTTCATCGTCGACGACACCCCGGAAGCGATCCTGGTCTCTTCTTTCGATCCCATCCGCCGCGAAATGGCCAAACAGGCCATTGAAACGCTGATAGCCGACGGACGCATCCATCCGGCCCGTATCGAAGAGGTCGTCGACCGCATCAAGGGCAATTTCGATACCTACCTGCGCAAGCAAGGCGAAGCCGCGGTCACGGAGCTCGGAATCAGGGATCTGAACACTGAGCTGTATTTCTACCTGGGCAAGCTGAAATTCAGGACTTCCTTCGGCCAGAACGTGCTGGAGCATTCCAAGGATGTGGCCATGATCGCCGCAATGCTGGCCCGCGAGATCGGCGCCAATGTCAATATCTGCAAGCGCGCCGGTTTGCTGCATGACGTGGGCAAGGCCATTGACCGCGAAACCGAAGGCACGCACACGTCGTTGTCAGTTGACCTTACCAAGAAGTTCGGCGAATCCCAAGCGGTCCAGGACGCCATCGCCTCACACCACATGGACACCGAGTTCACCTCTATCGAAGCGGTCCTGATCCAGGCTGCGGATAGCATTTCCGCCGCCCGGCCCGGGGCCCGGCGCGAGATCCTGGAAACCTACATCAAGAGGCTGGAAAAACTGGAAGAG
>SPCN01000206.1 GCA_004525465.1 Chrysiogenales bacterium
GCATGCACTTTTCCGAACAACTCAACCTGCTTGGCATTCTGCGCCAATTGCGTGAAAAGGGCAACACCCTTATCGTGGTCGAACATGATGAGGAGACCATCCTCGCCGCCGATACCATTGTGGATATCGGCCCCGGGGCCGGTGAGCGTGGCGGCGAGATCATGTATGCCGGCCCCCTGAGTGGTTTTGCCGCCGCTGAAAACTCCCTGACTTCGGACTATGTGTACGGCCGCCGCCGCATCACGCCAGAGCCAATGCGGAGAACCGCTGCCGCTGATTTTCTCAACATTGCCGCAATCACTCTGAACAACCTGAAAAACGTCCACTTGAAAATACCCTTGAACCGCCTGACCGTGGTCAGCGGGGTTTCCGGGTCGGGGAAAAGCTCCCTGGTTATCGACGCCCTGGTACCGATCCTGCGCCGGAAATTGGCCGGCCTGCCCCTGGCCGATTCCCGCTTGGCCTGCGGAACCCTTGCCGATTTAAACGGCGTCACGAGAGTGCTGATGGTCAACCAGTCGGCCATCGGCAAGAATTCGCGTTCATGCCCGGCCACTTATATCGGCATCATGGCCATGGTGCGTGACCTTTTCGCCGCCCTGCCCGGGGCCAAGGTCAAGGGCTATGCCTCGGGACGCTTCAGCTACAACGTGCGTGGCGGCCGCTGCGAGGCCTGCGGGGGCATGGGGGTGCAAAAACTGCAGATGAGCTTCCTGCCGCAGCTGGAGATCACCTGCCCGGTCTGTGACGGACGGCGCTACAATTCCGAAACGTCCCAGGTCAAATTCAAGGGCCGCTCCATCGCCGACGTGCTCGACCTGACGGCCAGCGAAGCGTTTGAACTTTTCGCCAATATCCCGCCCCTGGCCCGCAAGATCCGCATCCTGATCGATGTCGGCCTGGGCTACCTGCGCCTGGGCCAGAGTTCGCAGACCCTTTCCGGCGGTGAATCGCAGCGCATTAAGCTGACCAAGGAACTGGCCCGCCTGTCGGGCTCTCCCACTGTTTATGTGCTGGACGAACCCACGGTCGGGCTGCATTTTGATGACGTGCGCAAGCTGATCGATGTGTTCCAGGCCCTGATCGTGAGCGGTCACACCGTGGTGGTTATTGAGCACAACCTGGAAATGATGCGCGTGGCCGACCATTTGATCGACCTTGGGCCGGGGGGCGGCAAGCATGGCGGCAAGATCGTTTACCAGGGAAGCGTCGAGGGCATTGTCAAGTGCAAGGGGTCGATTACGGGCAAGTATCTTAAAAAGAAATTGGCGAAAGGAAGTCAGAGGTAAAGAGGTAAAGGGGTAAAGAGGTAAAGTGAGAAAGAGAGGAAAGAAAACAAATGCACTTGAAAATGCAATTTTTCTTACTCTATCTCTCTAACTCTCTACCTCTCTACCTCAATTTATGCTACCATAACCTTTGCATTTCACGCGTGACAACGCATTGCGGAGCGAAATTATATGTCTTTGGTCGAACTTATAGGCAACACTCGCGTCAAGGCGACGCTGAGCAGCTACCTGCGCAACGAACGCGTCCCCTCCAGCTTGATCTTCACCGGCTCCGACCCCTACCACCAGCTGCTTTTCGCCCTGAATTTTGCCAAGGCCGCCCTCTGCTTGAATAAAATTAACGATGCCTGCGACCGTTGCCGCTACTGCCTGGCCATTGACCGCGGTTTGTTCCCTGACGTACAGATCCTGGAGCCGGACGGGCAGTTCTACCGGAAAAACCAGTTGGATGAGCTGATCGCCGGCGCCTGCCAGCGGCCGCTGCAAGCCGAAAAGAGGTTTTTCATCATGAAGGACGCCCAGCGCCTGAATGAAAATTCGGCCAACTCCTTTTTAAAAACACTCGAGGAACCTTTACCCACGAACGTGTTCATCCTGCTCACCGCCAACCTTGCCCAGATCCTGCCCACCATTCAGTCGCGCTGCCAGATCCTGAAATTCCTTCCCCTTTCCAACCAGGAAGTAAAACTGGAATTGCAAAGCAGGGGAGTGGACCCGGAAAAAGCGCGCCTGCTGGCTTTTTTCAGCGCCGACGACATGGAGGACGTGGCCGCCGTGGATTGGCAGGAGCTGGAAGAAAAGCGCCAGGCCATGCTATCTATCCTTGACTGCCTGATCCGCCAGAGCCAGGTCGAAGACATCCTGCTCGACCTCTACGACCGCAGCCGCAGCCGCGATAGTTTCATCGCCTATTTCCGTGAGATGGTCAATTTGATTTCCGTGCTGTTACGGGATATAATGGTGCTGATGGTGGATGGCTCAAGCACCACGCTCATCAATTCGGATTACAAGGAAAAGTTAATGGAACTGGCCGCTTTGACGAATATTGATAAAATATTCTTTCTGATCCGCAAGATGGAATTCCTGCTGCGTGATATTCAACGCAACCTGAATGCCCGGGTGCTTATCCTGGAATTCATCAACAGTTATACCCCGGAGGGCACACGTACCCCGGGGGGCACACGTACTCCTGAGGGTGCCTGCCCCCAGCAGGGGGTAAACTATGGATAAGGTGATCCTGGTCAAGATCGAAAGCCGCAAGGACCTGCTGCACTTCCGCACCCACGAAACCGATATCAAGCCCGAAGATTGTGTCATCATCCAGTCCATCACCGGTGAGGAGCTGGGCAAGGTGGTCAAGTATTTTGGCGAAACATTCAACTGCACCAAGGGCATCCCTGCCATCCCCGAGATCCTGCGCAAGGCCGACAACCGGGATATCGAGAATTTTACCAAGAAGGAGCGCGAGGAACGGCGCGCCTATGAATACTGCCAGAACCGTATCAAGGATCGGGAGATCCCCATCAAACTCGTGCGCGTGACCTTCTTCACTACCGAAAAAAAGGCCATTTTCTATTTCACCTCGGAAGGGCGCATCGATTTCCGCGATCTGGTCAAGGACCTGGCCAAGAAATTCCGCATGCGCATCGAAATGCGCCAGATCGGCATCCGTGACGAAGCCAAGATGATCGGCGGAGTCGGCATATGCGGCCGCCAACTCTGCTGCAAAACCTTCCTGAACAATCTGGAGCCCATCACCCTGCAGATGGCCAAAAAACAAAACCTGAACTTGAATCCCGTCAAAATATCGGGAATGTGCGGCCGCCTGATGTGCTGCCTTTCCTACGAAGAGGACGAAGGCGGCAGGATCGTCATCGAGGACCAGGATGAGCGCGTTGGCTATGATGAGGAAGAGGACCTGGCTGAAGACAAGAAATGAAAGCCCGCGTCCTCACGCTCCTGCTGCTGTTGCTTTCTCCGCTCCTTTTTTCCCAATACAAGCCCTGGCTCAACTTCTATAATTTCAGCTATGGTGCCAAGGCCCGGGCCATGGGCAACGCTTTTACGGCCGTGGCTGACGACCTGACCGCGGCTTTCTGGAATCCGGCCGGCCTGGCCGCCATGCGCAGCCCCGAATTCTACCTCAGCTACAAATCACTTTCCCAGAAACATGATTACGACCTGCAGGACCGCATCCTGATAAACGATACCAAGTTTTACAATTATAATTTCAGCAGCCAGCTCAACCAGATCGATTTTTTTTCCGTGTCGGCCCCGGCTGTCATTTGGAAGCGGAATTGGACTTTCGCCTTGAGCTATTTCCGCTATATCCCTTATGGTTTAAAGGGTATGGCCCGGGAAGTGATCACCTACCTGCATGACCGCTTTGATACCCAGGACAATACCGTCAACTTCACAGGCAGCGAAGGCATCGATGTGCTGGCCTTTTCGGCGTCCGCGGCCCTGACCGACCATTTCGCCCTGGGCGTCACCCTGCAGCAGTTCTTCGATTCGGGCAGTCAGCATCTGAGCACGGAGATCTCCAACCGTGAATACCACAGCCAATTCAGTGAAAAGCTGCAGGGACGCAACTTTGTTACCGGTTTGCTCTTTTCCCCCTTTGACTTTCTGCGCCTGGGTTTCACCTGGCGCAGCGGCCTGAGAAACAACTTCGTTTCCACGATGCTGACCTGGGAGGTCAACAGAAAAGGCGAGAAGATCAACCAGCTCGAAGATAGCTGCCTGGCCCGGGTGGTCATCCCGGAACAATATGCCCTGGGCGCCCTGCTGCGGCCGACCGCCTGGCTTGACCTGAGCGCCGAGTATTCCCGTCTGGACTGGGAAAAGGGAACCATCGAAAATTATTATGACTTCGACGTGGTTTTGCCTTACCCGCAAAAAGACGCCTGGGATCAGAAACAGAAAAATGTGCGCAATCTGCGTTTTGGCGCCGAGGCCCGCCTGCCGCTGCGCCATTGGCTGCTGCACCTGCGCGGCGGCTGGTCGGCCGAGCGCCAGCTTTATGTCGACGCGGATGACCAGGCCGTCGTGATCAAGGCCTATGCCGCCGGCCTGGGCTGCGAATTTTCCCGGAACCTGCTGCTGGAGATCGCCTATCAGAGTCAAAAAGCCGATTGGCCTGAAAAAGGCTTTTTCATCAAGGGGCCGGATGTGGCTACTCATTTCCGCGCCAACGCGTTCAACCTCTCCCTGACCTATCGTTTCGGTCAAATATTCAA
>SPCN01000428.1 GCA_004525465.1 Chrysiogenales bacterium
GTGCCGGTCAAGCCCGATGCGATCAAGAAGCAGAAAAAAAAGATTTCAGTTGAAAAGCCTGCCAAGACCGTCAAGAAAGGGCAGAAAAAGATTTTGGAAGAAAAAATAGAGCTTGACGAGATCAAGAAACAGATCCGCCAGGACGACCTGATCGACAATATGATCGATAGGGAAGAGGAAGAGAGAAAGGAACCGGCCAAGGATGTTAAGGTGGCCTATAAGGACGAGGGCGGTTTCGGCGGCATTTTCGCCAGTCAGCTCGACAAGATCGTCAAGAAAGATAACGAAGCACCCAAGAAGAAAAACGTCAAAAAGGCAAAGCAAGGGAAAAAGAAATCCGGGGAGTGATGAATATCCTGCTCAAGGCCTGGATGCGGGCGGTGGACAGCGCCGCCATTGATAGTTACGGCATCCCGTCCATCGTTTTGATGGAGAATGCCGCCAAGGCTTGCGTCGCTTTATTCGCCGCGGAATTCCCCCGCAACCGCTTCCCTGATTGCCTGGTGCTGGTCGGCAAAGGCAACAACGGCGGCGACGGCCTGGCCATTGGCCGCCTGCTGCTGGAACGGGGCTATGGCGTGCGCTTCCTGCTCCTGGCTGCGCCCGATCAGATCAGCCCTGACGCCAGGACCAACTACGATATCATCCGCGCCCAGGACTGTGATATTGAGATCATCACTTCCGCGGTAAAATTGAAAAAAATCCTGGCGACCTGCGACGCGAATGAAACCTTCCTGGTCGACGCCATCTTCGGCACCGGCCTGGACAGGCCCCTGGCCCCGGGATTGTACGCCGAGATTATTGAAGCGGTCAACCGCTCGGGCATTGCCGTCGCCGCTGTGGACATCCCCTCGGGTCTGGGCGAGGATTTCGCCCCCGAAGCCGGCATCCATATCCGGGCCAGGATTACAGCCGCCCTGCACAGTTTGAAATGGGCCCACTTCAATGCCGATGGCAGCCCCGCCTGCGGCAGGATTCGCGTTCTGGACATCGGCATTCCCAAAGATTTGGAAAATGACGAAAAACACTTTATCCGCCTGACCGAGCCTGCCGATTTCAAGGTCCTGTTGGCCAAGCGTAAAGCGGCGGCGCATAAGGGGTCCTTCGGCCACGCGCTGGTCATCGCGGGTTCGGGGGAAAAACCCGGGGCCGGCATTCTGGCTTCTTACGCCGCCTTGAGAGCCGGGGCGGGACTCTGTACAGCCGCCGTCTCGATGAGCAATCGCGACCTCTATGTCCTGGCCCATCCTGAGGTCATGACCCTTGCTTGCGAAAAACCTGAAGAACTCTCCGGGAAATTGAGCGGTTTCTCCTGCATCCTGGCCGGCCCGGGAATGGGCGCGCGGCTTTCTACACTGAAGACCGTCTCACTGCTCTTGAATGAATCGCGTCAGCCGCTCGTCCTGGACGCTGACGCCCTTAATGTGCTGCAGGACCAGCCCGGTCTGTTGCAAACAAGTGGTTTGCGGCCGCTGGTGCTGACTCCGCACCTCGGAGAATTCGCCCGGCTGACCGGAAAAACCATAAAGGAAATTCAAGGAGATCGCTTGACCTTGGCCCGGGAATTTGCCATGAAACACAGTGTGTTCCTTGTTTTAAAAGGGCAGCACACCTTGACGGTGACTCCCTCAGGCCGGGTCTGGGTCAACCAGACCGGCAATCCGGGCATGGCCACCGCCGGCAGCGGCGACGTCCTGGCAGGCATGATCGCTGGTTTTATGGCCCAATTCCATCCGAAACATCCCATGGAAATGATCCTGGCCGCCGCCGTCTTCCTGCACGGCTTTGCCGGAGACCTGGCTGCGCAGCAAACCGGTGAAATGGGACTGATTGCCAGCGATATCATCGCTTTCATCCCGAAAAGCGTCCTGAAAATAAATGAATTTCAATCTCAATTCTTCGGCTCCTGAAAAGACCCTGGCCCTGGGCCGACGTCTGGGCCGCCTGCTGCGCGGCGACGAGGTCGTACTGGTCAGCGGCGAGCTTGCAGTCGGCAAGACTGTCTTCATTAAGGGATTGGCCGCGGCAATTGATATCCCCGTTGAGGAAGTGGTCAGTCCCTCCTATGTGCTGATGAACCTTTACAACGGCAAGCTTGATCTGTACCATTTTGACCTTTATCGCCTGGGCCTGATGCCGGAGCAGGTGGAAAATCCGGTCGATGAGTACATCGGCGCCGGCATTGTGGCCGTGGAATGGGCCCAGTACCTTGGGCCCAACTATTTCGCACTGCCCACAGCCGTCGCTGTCTGCATCGAAGCCGATGCAGA
>SPCN01000180.1 GCA_004525465.1 Chrysiogenales bacterium
GAAAAATTCAAGCAGCCGGTGCTGGTGGAGACTTATCTGCCCGGTCGGGAGTTCACCATCGGCATTGTTGGCAGCGGCAACGCGGCCGAGGTTGTCGGCGTGATGGAAGTTTTTTTGCGGGCCGAAGCCGAAGCCAACGCCTATTCTTATGTCAACAAGGAAAACTTTCAGGAACTGGTCCAATACTCCCTAGCCCCGGAAGACGCGGCCGGGCCGTGCCGGGATGTGGCTTTGCGGACCTGGCGCGGCTTGGGTTGCCTCGATGCCGGCCGCGTCGACGTAAAAATGGACGGGAACGGTGCCATTAATTTCATAGAGGTCAATCCGTTGGCCGGCTTGCATCCCGAGCACTCCGACCTGCCGATCATCTGCAGCCTGGTGGGCATCCCCTTCCAGACGCTGATGGAGAGGATCATGGCTTCCGCCGGCCGCAGGGCGCACCCATGAATGGGAAAAAAGCGGTCATCCTGCATAGCCAGGTCGGGGAAGATTCGCCCAAGGACGAACAGGACGTGCTGGTCCAGGCCAGCGAGGTTTGCCAATCCCTGGCCGAACTGGGATACCAGCCGGAGATCGTGCCTTTTTACCTTGATCTTGAAAAAAATATCCGCACCCTAAAAAAATTGGATCCACTCTTTGTCTTCAACCTGGTGGAGACGGTGGAAGGCAACGGCCAGCTGATCCACCTGGCGCCGGCGCTGCTCGACCACCTCGGCCTGCCCTACACCGGCAATAGCCAGGAAGCAATTTTCGTAACCTCCAACAAGGCCCTGTCCAAGAAGCTGCTCTCTGCGGCCGGGGTGGCTTCCCCGCCCTGGCTGGGTGATGGAAATCCCCGGGATGCCGCTGCGCTGGGAGCGGGGAGGTACCTGCTGAAATCGGTCTGGGAGCATGCCAGCAATTGGTTCGACGACAGCTCCCTCGTCCAGGTCGGCGGTGCCGCGGAATTGGGCGCGCTGCTGGAGAAGAAGAACCGCAGCGGCCGCGGCCGCTTCTATGCCGAAAGCTATATCGATGGGCGGGAGTTCAACCTGGCCCTGCTGACCGGTGAATTTTTGCCGGCAGCGGAAATCCAATTTGTAGAATTCCCTGACGACAAATTGCGCATCGTCGATTTCCGTGCCAAATGGGAAGAGGCTTCGTTTGAATACACCCATACCCCGCGTACCTTTGATTTCCCGGCAGCCGATCAGCCTCTTCTTGCTGAGTTGCGGAACATAGCCGGCCGCTGCTGGGATTTTTTCAACCTGCGCGGTTACGCCCGTGTCGACTTCCGGGTGGACAAAAACAATCGTCCCTGGGTGCTGGAGATCAATACCAATCCCTGCCTCTCTCCGGACGGAGGTTTCCATGCCGCCGCTGAACGGAACGGTCTGTCGTT
The DNA here is from genome assembly GCA_004525465.1 of Chrysiogenales bacterium. Lineage (GTDB taxonomy): Bacteria > Acidobacteriota > Aminicenantia > UBA2199 > UBA2199 > UBA2199. The sequence goes on from SPCN01000180.1 coordinate 1,382, forward strand.
CAGCAAAACAGTGGCAAGGATCGTCAATGATTGCCTGTCCGGTAAGGAATAGAAACTTTGCTTGAATGACGGAGGAATCCATGAATAAGTCCGCATCGTTGGTTTTTCGTGAAAATGTTCTGCCCGGCGATCCCGTCGCGGTCAGAGGAATCGTAGCGTCAACGGGGTTTTTCTACGACCATGAGATCGATGTGGCGGTGGAACTGGTGGACGAGCGGCTGCAAAAGGGGCTGAAAAGCGGCTACCTTTTCCTGTTCGCCGCGCAGGGTGATCGTACGGTCGCTTACAGTTGTTTCGGTGAGATCGCCTGCACCGAAGGCAGTTACGACCTTTACTGGATTGCCGTACATGACGATTGCCGCAACCAGGGCATCGGTAAAATCCTGCTTGATAGGACAGAAGCGCTGATCACCGCCCGCAAGGGCCGCGCCATATGGGTGGAAACATCGGGCCAGGAAAAATACTTGCCGACGCAAAAATTCTATCTGCGTTTCGGCTACAGGGAAGAGGCGGTGCTCAAGGATTTTTACGGTGCAAACGATGACAAGATCATCTATGTCAAAAGGCTGGTATGACCATGGTTGAAAAAATAAAAAAAAGATCGCTTAAAAGCGGCCTGCCTCCAGGCACGCTGATGCACATCGGCACCAAGAAGGCCATGGAGAGCCGCATCCGCATCCTGGATTACGATGAGAGTGCGCTGCGTGAAAAAAAACAGGCGGCACTGGATGAATGCCTCTCTTTCCGCGACAGCGATTCAGTGACCTGGATCGACATCGAGGGGCTCCAGGATGTCAGCCTGCTGGAACGCCTGGGCAACGGTTACGGCCTGCACCCCCTGATCCTCGAGGATATCCTTAACACTGACCAGCGCCCCAAGTTCGATGACATGGATGGCTACATGTACGTGGTCCTAAAAATGCTGGATTATAACCCGGGCAGTTCGGATATCATTTCTGAACAGGTCAGCATCGTTTTCGGCCGCAATTTCGTGATCTCGATCCAGGAGGGGCGCGAAGGCGATCCCTTCGATCCGTTGCGCGAGCGTATCCGCAGCGGCAAGGGGCGCATCCGTAAGTCGGGTCCTGACTACCTGGCCTATTCTCTGCTCGACGCCATCATCGACCATTATTTCCTCATCCTGGAAAAATTCGCCGAAAGCATCGAAACGCTCGAGGAAAATCTGATCGGCGATCCCGGGCCGGAAACCCTGCGCCAGATCCACCACCTGAAGCGGGAAATGATCTTTTTACGCAAGTCGGCCTGGCCTTTGCGCGAAGTCATCTACGGCCTGGAAAAGAGCGATTCCGACCTGATCCGCCCGGGGACAAAGATATTTCTCCGCGACATCTACGATCATGCCGTGCATATCATCGACAGCATCGAAACCTACCGCGAGATGCTGTCCAGCATGCTGGATATTTATCTTTCCTCGGTGAGCAACCGCATGAACCAGGTAATGAAGGTCCTGACCGTGATCGCCACCATTTTCATGCCCCTCACCTTCCTGGCCGGCATCTACGGCATGAATTTCAGGTACATGCCCGAGCTCGGCTGGCGCTGGGGCTACCCGCTGCTGCTGCTCATTATGCTGGGGGTAGGCGGGCTGATGCTCTATTTTTTCAAAAAGAAAAAATGGCTGTAGTAACAATGCATCGACCATGGACATCGACTACGTGATGCTTGAGCAAACTCAGCGATCATTCATAATTCGTAATGTGATAGCGAAGAATTTTATTGTAATTTCAAATTTTTGCTTTTTCTCATCACGCATCATATATCACGCATAACGATAGTTCGCCTGCCGCCAACTCGTTCCCTATTGACCGACACATTTTTTTGTGGTATGAATATTCCCAATGTTACGTAATTCAGGTTTCTTGTCGTCGCCCGCCTTTGTCTGGCACTATGGTTGCTGGTGGGCGGCCCCGTCCGCCTGAAAATCTATCCATCCATCCTTTTTTTTATTTCCTGAAAATTAAAAAATCCCAAGGAGAAAAACATGGAAAGATTTTCATCGAGAAAAAAAGAACATCTGCCGACCCATTTCTATAATATCAAGGCCGACCTGGCCGATCAGCCCAAGCCGCCCCTGGACCCGCGCAGCGGCCAGCCCCTCGATCCAAGCGCTCTGCAGGCGATCTTCCCGCGCGCTTTCATTGATCAGGAGATCAGCCGCGAGCGTTATCTGCCGATCCCGGCGGCGGTGCTGGAGGCCTACGCCCAGTTTCGCCCCACACCGCTGATTTATGCCGCTGAACTGAAAAAAAAGTTGCAGACACCGGCTCATATTTTTTATAAGTTCGAGGGTGTCAGCCCCACCGGCAGCCACAAGAGCAACACCGCACTGATGCAGGCCTATCTTGCCGCCGAAGAAGGGGTGAACACGCTGGTTACCGAAACCGGGGCCGGCCAGTGGGGCTCAGCCCTGGCTTACGCCGGCTCGCGCTTCGGCATCTCCACGCGGGTGTTCATGGTGCGGGCCAGTTATCGCCAGAAGCCCGGGCGGCGCACGCTCATGAACCTGTTCGGGGCGCAGGTCGAAGCAAGTCCAGGACCCAACACCGAATCCGGCCGCGGTTATTTTTTAAAAAACGCCGATCATCCAGGCAGTTTGGGAATCGCTATTTCCGAAGCCGTGGAAACTGTCTTGAGCAACCCGGCCAGCAAGTATGCCCTGGGCTCGGTGCTGGACAGTGTGCTGCTGCATCAGACCGTGATCGGGCTGGAAGCGGATAAGCAGTTAAGTGAAATCGGCATGGAGCCGGACACGGTCATTGGCTGCGTGGGCGGCGGCTCCAATTTTGCGGGCATCAGCTTTCCTTTTATCAGAAAAAACCTGGTTGAGGGGAAAAAAATCGAGTTTATCGCCGTCGAGCCCGAGGTTTGCCCCACACTGACCGGCGGGGAATTGCGCTATGATCACGGCGACAGCGTTGGCCTGACACCGCTGTTGTATATGTATACCCTGGGGCGGGATTTCATTCCGCCGCCCATCCACGCCGGCGGTTTGCGCTACCACGGCATGGCGCCCCTGGTCAGCCACCTGGCCGCAACGGGGCAGGTGCGGGCTTGCTCCTACTCCCAGTCCGATGTGTTCGACGCCGCCAAAACTTTTTATGTCAGTGAAGGGGTGCTGCCGGCACCCGAATCGGCCCACGCCATAGCGGCCGTTATCGAGGCAGCCAAGCAGGCTGCGCGCACAGGAGAGGAAAAAGTCATCCTGTTCAATCTTTCCGGGCACGGTTTTTTTGATATGGGCGCCTACGAGTTGAACGGCGGCGCCTCCAGCGCAACTGCAGTGCCGGCCTGAGATAGCGGCTGGGAATTATCCTCGGATGTGTTAAAATGAAAACTGAGGTATGCGGCCATGTTCGACGTCATCCTGGTTTTGCCCTATCCCTTTGCCGATCACCCTTCCTTCCCCGAGGGGATCCTGAAAAGGGCAATGGAATCGGCCGGGTTCAGTGTCGGCGTGATTGAAACGCCATTCTGGCAGGATAGGGAGTCATTTGCGGTGCTGGGCCGGCCGCGGCTTTTTTTTGCCGTGGTCTCGGGCCCGCTCGATTCGGTGGTGCTGAACTATACCGCCAACCGGCGCCGGCGCCGGGAAGACCTTTATCAGTTCGAAGGCGCAGCCTTTTTCAGCGGCCGCCCTCCCGACATCAAGTTCAAGATCCGCCCCGACCGCACCCTTACTGTATTCTGCAACCGGCTGCGTGAAGTATTCCGCGA
>SPCN01000193.1 GCA_004525465.1 Chrysiogenales bacterium
CATGGCCACCATGATCGGCGCCGGAGCGTTGATCGTCATCGAGACCGATGTGAGTGGATCGATCAGGTCAAAGCCGGCAAACAGCTCGGACATGTTTTCGATGGTACAGATACTGACTCCACTTTCCCCGATCTTGCCATATATGTCAGGTTCCGATGCTGGATCTTCGCCATAAAGGGTAATCCCATCAAAGGCCACCGATAATCGTTTCGCCGGCTCACTGGCGGTCAGATAGTGAAAGCGGCTATTGGTGCGCCGGGCACTGCCCTCGCCGGCAAACTGGCGCTTGGGATCTTCACTGATGCGGCGAAAAGGAAAGACACCGGCTGTGAATGGGAAATAGCCGGGCAGGTTCTCCTTGAAGAAAAACAGCAAGCGGTCATGCCAGTGACCATAGCCGGGGAGAGCCACTTTGGGAATCTTCAGGCCGGAGATCGTCCGGCTATAAAGATCGATAGTCATCTCTTTCTTTTTAATCTGATAAGTCAGGACATCCTGGCTATAACTTGCCTTTAATTGCTCCCAGCGGTCCATGATCTGCCTCGACTCGAGGCTCAATTGCGCATACAACTCCTCATATTTGCGCTGCATGGCCAGTTTAGTCTCTTCATCTTCAAGCAGTTCCAGACTCTGTTTGATGCTGTCACACAGACCGGCGATATGCGCCTGCTCGCGGGCTTGAAGATGATACTTTTTTATTGCCGCAGCAATATCCGCCAGATAATGGGTGCGGTTCTTGGCAATGGTACCAAAATCGAATTTGCTCTCCATGGGCATTAGCCCAAGCAGATTTTCCCTGACGGCGATTTTGTGATTGCTTTTTTTAATCACCAATTGCAGAAGGTCTCTGAACAGTTTATTCAAGCCATGGTTATTGAATTGGTTGCTGCTGGTGCCAAAAACCGGGATATTGAGTTCGAACAGTGATTGGGCCGGGGACAACTTGATATCATGGTTGTGCAGGTAATTGCGGGCGACCTCGCGAAACGCATCTTCTGAACCTGCTTTTTCAAATTTGTTGATAACGATGTATTCAGCCGCTTCCAGCATGTCGATTTTATCGAGTTGTGAAGGTGCGCCGAACTCTGAGGTCATCACATAAACCGAACAGTCGCAGAAATCGACCACCCGACTGTCGCCCTGGCCGATACCACTGGTTTCGACGATGATAAGATCAAAGCCGCTGGCTTTGAGAACAGCGATGACATCCGTCAGCGCCAGAGTGATTTCCGACTTGCTTTCACGCGTGGCAAAACTCCGGTAATAGACCCGGGGATCATTGATATTATTGAAGCGAATGCGGTCACCGAGCAGAGCGCCGCCGGAGACTTTCCTGGTTGGATCAATGGTCAGCACTCCGATATGGAAGGCGCCGGTAATTTTCAGGAAGCGGTTGATCAATTCATCGATCAATGAACTCTTGCCGCTGCCTCCGGTTCCGGTGACGCCCAGAACCAGAGATTTTTTTTGATCATGGGCGGCGTATAGTTTTTTATAGGCAGCTGATACATCACCGGCTTCCAGGTTGTTTTCAATGAAGGTGATCTGCTTGGCGATGTTCAGGTGGGCCGAGACATTCAAGCTGGCGACTTGAGCAGCGTCGATGTCCTGCAGACCATGGTCCGTGCCATTCTCTTTTTTTCTGTTTATCCGGGCGATGATGTCATCGACAATGCCGTTGATGCCCATTTTTTGGCCATCGCTGGCATGATAGATTTTTTCGACCCCATAGGCTTCCAGTACCATTATCTCGGCGGGGAGAATGACGCCGCCACCGCCCCCGAAGATGAGGATATTGCTAATGGCCAGTTCCTTGAAGCTGTCAACGGCATAACGGAAGAATTCATTGTGGCCGCCCTGATAGGAGCTGATCAGAATCGCATCGGCATCCTCCTGTACCGCCACTGTGACAATTTCCTTGACTGCATGGTTGTGGCCGAGATGAATGACCTCAACCCCTTTTTTCTGCAGAAGTTTTCTGAAGATATTAATGGAAACATCATGCCCATCGAATAGGGCTGCCGCGGTTACGACTCTGATACGATTCATGGGGTCGCTTTTATTTCAAGCAGGCCCCGGCAATGATTGCGCGCATGATCTCGTTCGTGCCTTCATAGATTTCTGTTATTTTGGCATCGCGCAGGTATCTTTCCACGTCGAATTCTTTGGAATAGCCATAGCCACCATGTATTTGAATGGCTTTGTTGGCACAAAAGGAAGCGGTTTCAGAGGCCTTCAACTTGGCCATGGCCGCTTCTTTGGAATAATTGAGCCCCCGGTCTTTCAGCAGCGAGGCCCGGTAAGTCAACAGCCAGGCAGCTTCATATTCGGTGCACATATCGGCAATCATCCATTGAATCGCCTGGAAATTGGCGATGGGTTGATTGAATTGCTCCCGTTCCTTGGCGTATTTGCAGGCATCCTCCAATGCAGCCCTGGCGATGCCAAGCGCTTGTGAGGCGATACCCAGCCTGCCGCCATCCAGGGTAATCATGGCGATCTTGAAGCCTTTATTGATTTCACCCAGTAAATTCGCCTTGGGGATGGCGCAGTCTTCGAAGATGAGCTCGGCTGTCGAACAGGCGCCGATGCCCAATTTATGTTCCTTCTTGCCAATACTGAAACCCGGTGTCCCTTTCTCGACAATAAAGGCGCTGATGCCTCTCGTCTTTTGCGCCGGCTCGGTCAAAGCCATGACCACCGCCACATCGGCTTCACAACCATTGGAAATAAAATGCTTGCCGCCATTCAATACCCAGTGGTCATTGGCCAGGACAGCGACTGTTTTCAAACCGCCGGCATCGGAACCGGCACCAGGCTCGGTCAGCGCGAAACAGCCGATCTTTTCCCCTTTGCACAATGACGGAAGATATTTTTGTTTCTGTTCTTCGCTGCCGAAACGATAGATAGGATCGATACAAAGCGACGAATGGGCCGAGATGATGACTCCGGTCGACGCGCAATATCGCGAAATCTGCTCGATGGCCAGCATGTAGGATATATAATCCATACCACTGCCGCCATATTCTGCCGGATAAGCGATGCCCATCAAGCCAAGCGCGCCGGCTTTTTTGATGATTTCAGCAGGAAAAATCTCCTGCGCCTGGTTCGCCCGGGCCTGGGGAGAAATTTCTTCTCTGGCAAATTTTTCCACCATTATCTCGACCATTTTTTGCTCTTCGCTCAATAAGTAGTCCAAGCAGGCCTCCTTAATTTGATATTTTAATATCTAACTATAAAAATTTTTTAATGTCAACATAATGCAATACTTAATAATTATATACTTTATCAAATTGTATTTGCGCAGAGAAAAATTGCAAAAAATATATTTTTATTATATTTAATAATTGTGAAAAAAATAAATCAGTTATTCAAAGCTGAAATTTCATTGGCAGAAGACTCCTAAAAAAATTCCTTTTTTCCGGCAGGAGGTGAAAAATTGAATTATGAAATCTTATCCGCTGACATCAATGAAGGCATTGCGACCCTGACCATCAGCCGTCCCAAGGCAATGAATGCCCTGAACCGGCAGTTCTTTGCCGAGATGAATGCCTGGTTGAGTGAATTTGGTGAGCGCCGGGATATCAAAGTCCTGATCATCACCGGCGCCGGCAATGCCTTTGTCGCCGGTGCCGATATCGCCGAGTTGAAGGACATGAATCCGGCCCAGGGAAAGGAAATTTCCGCCATAGGGCAACAGACCTTCGCCCGCCTTGAACAGCTTGACATGCCGGTAATCGCCGCGGTGAACGGCTTTGCCCTTGGTGGTGGCTGCGAGCTGGCATTGGCCTGCGACATCCGCATTGCCAGCAGCAAAGCCAAATTCGGCCAGCCGGAAGTCAATCTCGGCCTGACACCGGGGTTCGCCGGTACCCAGCGCCTGCCGCGGCTGATCGGCTTGGGCAATGCCCTCTATCTGCTGATCAGCGGTGAATTGATCGGCGCCGACGAGGCTTTGCGCTTGGGATTGGTACAAAAAGTGGTGGCGCCGGAGCAATTAATGACAGAAGCGCTCGATCTGGCACGAAAAATCACAACCAAGGGTCCGGCCGCCGTACGCTTGGTAAAAAAAGTGTGCCGCCAGGGATTGGAGCTCGACTTCAAGGCTGGCTGTCTTCTGGAATCCAGCGAGTTCAGTTCTCTGTTCGGCAACGAAGGCCTGGAAGGAATGAGTGCCTTCCTGGAGAAGCGTCCGGCAAAATGGTGAGGCCTGCCGGGCAACTATTCCGTCTGACATAGGAGAGTGCGATGACTTATACTGAAAGACTGAGAAATGTATCCGTATTGGGTGCCGGCGGAAAAATGGGCAGTGGTATCGTCCTGCTGACGGCGCTGGAGATGTGTGACCTGAGCCAGAAAGCGGAGAATCGTGCGCAGCCATTCGTCTTGCAAGCCATAGACATTTCCCATGCCGCCCTGGCCGGGTTGATGCCCTATCTGCAGGTCCAGATCCAAAAAGTAGCCGAAAAGAATATTGTCCGCCTGCGCCAGGTCTATCAGGATCGCGAGGATTTGATCGAAAACAGCGACATCATTACCCAATATATCGCTGATGTGTTGAACATCGTCCGTCCTACCACAGCCCTGGAAGCGGCTTATGAATCGACCATGATTTTTGAAGCGATTGTTGAGAATATAGCAGTCAAAACCAAAGTATTATCGCAAATAAACACGAACAACCTCAATTCCCCTTGGTTCTTTAGCAACACCTCGGCCATCCCCATTCACGAACTCGACGAGAA
>SPCN01000391.1 GCA_004525465.1 Chrysiogenales bacterium
GTCGGCGTGCGCAAGGTCCTGGGCGCCGGGCGCCGGCAGCTGACCGGGCAGTTCATCCTCGAGGCCCAGGCCAGCGCCTGGCTGGGGCTGCTGCTGGCCGGGCTGCTCACCCTCCTGGTCCTGCCCCTGGCCAACTCGCTGTTGGACAAGACCTATACGGCGGCGCAGCTGCTGCGCCCGAACACGCTCCTGGCCGCCCTGGTCGTGACCGTGCTGGCCGGTCTGGCCGCCGGCATCTACCCGGCCGTTGGTTTCTCCAGGCTGAGCTCCGACCGCATGCTGAAAGGAAGCCGGGCCGGCCTGGCGCAGAAAACCGGGGCGCGCAGGCTGCTGCTGCTCTTCCAGTTCGCCATCTCCATCGCCCTGATCATCGCCACCCTGTCCATCGGCCGCCAGATCAGCTACATGAAGGACCGGCCCCTGGGCTTCGCCAAAACCCAGCAGCTGGTGCTGCCCGTGCGCGCCTGGACCGGCATCGAGGCCAGGGCCGAAACGCTGCAGAACGAGTTCGGGCGCCAGGCCGCCGTCAGCGGCGCCGCCTTCTCCTCGAGCCTGCCCGGCCGCGAGATGAGCACCTTCGGCACCCGTTTGCTGGAAGAGGACTGGAACCGCTCGCGGGTTTTTCAATACCTGTTCTGCGATTTCGCCTTCATCGGCCAGTACCGGATCGCCATGGCCGCCGGCCGCCCCTTCCGCCGCGACATGGGCTCGGACGCCGCGGCCTGCCTGGTCAACCGGGCCGCGGTCAGGGCCCTGGGCCTGGCGTCGCCGCAAGCCGCGCTGGGACATCTCCTTGTCGGCGGCAACGACGACAACCGCATGCAGATCATCGGCGTCAGCGAGGATTTCCATTACCGCGGCCTGCAGGCCGAAGTCGAGCCGCTGGTCATGGAACTGCTCACCAGCCCCTTCGGCAAGGATTTCTCCCGTCATGACTTCCTGACCCTGGGGGTGGAAACGGCCCGGGCCCGCGAGGCCCTGGCCGCGGTCGAAGCGACCTGGCGGCGCCTGAGCCCGCAGCTGCCCTTCGAATACTTTTTCCTCGACGACGACTTCAACCGCCAGTACCGGGCCGAGGAGCGCATCGGCAAGCTGAGCGGCGCCCTGACCGTGATCGGCATCGCCATCGCCTGCCTGGGGCTGCTGGGCATGATGACTTTTTCCGCCCAGCGCCGGCGCAAGGAGATGGCCATCCGCAAGGTGGTGGGCGCCTCGGTGCCGCAAATCGCCGCCCGCCTGAACCGCGAATTTTTCTGGCTGCTGCTGGCGGCCAACCTCCTGGCCTGGCCCCTGGCCTACTTCGCCGTGGACAACTGGCTGCAGGGATTCGCCAACCGCGCCGCCATCAATCCGCTGCTGTTCGCGGCCGCGGCGCTGGCGGCGCTGCTGCTGGCCCTGCTCACCATCAGCCTGCAGACGCTCAAGGCCGCCCGCGCCAACCCGGTGGAGAGCCTGAGGCATGAGTAGGGGGGAAGAAAAGAGACTCGACGAAATCGGTGTACGGTTTACGGTGGACGGTTGACGGTAGACGGTAGGGGCATCCGCCGGCGTTTCGCCAGGCGAACACGTGCCCGAGTCCAATACAAAATCACATCGCCGATTTGACAGAACAGGCGAAGCGAGATAATATACCTTTCTGCCAGGCAGCGTCAACCGGGAGACAATAGAGGTTTTTTGCCCAAACAATCAAGCAATTTCTGGATCTTCGCCTTACTGATCCTGACCTTCCTGATCTGGTCCAATTCCTTCATCGCCATCAAGGTGCTGCTGGCCAGGATGAGCGCCTTCGACCTGCTCCGCCTGCGCTTCATCCCGGTCGCCATCATCAGTTGGGGCCTGATGGTTTTGTTCTTCCGGGCCGAGGCCTGGCAGATCGTCAAAGCCCATCCGATTCGCGTTACCCTGGGCGGCTTGCTGATGGTGATCAGCTACAATTTGTTTCTGAACTCGGGGATGAAATATGTCCAGCCCAACGCCGCCTCGCTGCTGATCGCACTGAACCCCCTGCTCACCCTGCTGCTGGCCGTCCGCTTCCTCCATGAACCGTTCACCCGCCGGCGCCTGCTCGGCACGGTCGTCACCTTCATCGGCCTGGCGCTGGTGGTCCTGCTGGGCAGGGTCGGCGCCTCGGGCGGGACCTGGATTGCCCTCGAAAAAGTCCCCTACGCCCTGCTGGTCCTGGGCGGACCGCTGAGCTGGGCCGCGGCCACCGTCATCATCAAGCCGGCGCTGAAAAATCATTCGCCCCCGGTCTTCAATTTCGTCAGCCTGGCCATCGGCAGCCTGCCCCTGCTTTTTTTCATCGACCGGCCCTTCATCCAGAAAATCCTGTCCCTGTCGCCCCTCGAATACGGCGCCGCCGCCTTCCTTTCCCTGGCCTGCACCATCCTGGCCTATACCTTCTGGAACATCGCGATCAAGCACTGGCACGCTTCCAACGTATCGCTGTTCGTTTATTTAAACCCGCCGCTGACGGCAATATTCACCTACCTGTTTTTCGGCATCGGCATCAC
>SPCN01000446.1 GCA_004525465.1 Chrysiogenales bacterium
CTATCGGCTGGTCGAGCGGGAAAAGTTGAAGAAGCGGCGCTGCGCGGTGGTCGAGGTGCTGCCGCGCCACCCGCAAAGTGGTGAGATCGCCCAGGGCAGGGTGTGGATCGACGAGGCCGACGGCTCGGTGCTGAAGATCGAAATGAACCCGCGCGGCGTGGTCGGAGTGGAAGCCCTGGAAAAGGCGGCAAAAACCATGGCGGCACGCTTGTTGCTCGAAGTGACCCACTTGTATCTTGTCGCACGCGACGGCATCCGCTTCCCCTCCTCGACCACATTTCGCGAGGTCTATTTTTTTGAAAAAACAACGACCGCCAAGAGAGTCGAAATTCCATTTGGCGGCGAATCCAACACTGGCGGCGTGACCTTCGTCTACATCCCGAAGCTCAGCCAGGGACGGCGTCAGGTCGAATTCTATCACCTGGGCCAGGTCTATGAAAAATACAGGTTTTTCCAGGTGCAAAGCCGCGAGGAGATCAAGGAATTGAAATAATTCCGATTTATATTCCTTTTTAGGATATCCAGGCTGAATTGACATTTTTTAAACAGTACAAAAGCATGGCAAATGTGTATTATTGTTGACTTGGTTGATTGAATTGCAAATTAAATATAGCAGGAATAAGATTTTTGGAAATTTGTAACGATTCTATTTGATATTCATTTCAATAGAAGGATTAAATGATTGACAAAAAAAGTCAGGTGTTTTATGTTATTCGCGGAGTTGCTCATGACCGAAATGAAAGCTAGCGAAAAAAATGTCCCGCCCGTGTCCGGTGATCTTGGCCAGCCTCCTACCGGAATAGCCGCTGATCCGGAACAAGAAAAGGTAGTGCAGGCAGCCGAACCGATAAAGTTGCCAAAACAAACTGATGAAAAGGAAACAGCCGCAAACCACCCCCTCCTGCCGGCTGTCGATGCCATGCCAATGGCAACGCAGCCGGGACAATTAAAAAGTTCGCTTCCCATGAGAGTGATCTGGATTTTGTCGGCTGTTGTGTTGTTGCTTGTTGTCCTTTTCTTTATTATCGATCGTCCCCAGCAAAAAAAAGACTCAAATAAAATTCTGGACCAGGAACCAAAACAGGAAGAAAAATCAAGTGTAAGCGACTATGCTTCAATTATTTCTAAGAACTTATTGGTCGGTGAACCACAATATTCGGAAACAATTCTAACTGATGATGCTTTTGCTGGGCAGGCTCCCGTTTCTGTCAAGGCGAGTGGTCCGGTAATTTCTCAAGACATCGACCCGCAACTGGCGGCGCTGGCCGACGCTTTTAAAAAACGGCTGGAACTTTTGCAGGGCAGCCAAATGGTTGTCCGCGGGAATGCGCAAACCAAGATCACCAAGGGAGAATTTCGCGGATTTAAAATAAACGCGATTGAAAAAATTGAGAATCAGAATGTGGTTTCCTCGGAGATCACGGTCACGACGCCAAAACATGGTTATATTAAATCGGTGGATAATGTGCTTGAGACTGTTACGGAGACTGATTTTTCCCGGATCGGTCTGGAAATCCAGGATGCGGGGCTTGAATTTTTTGCCCTTCCCGCACCACTTGCCGGAAAAGCGGTTCGCATGCAATTACGTTCCATGCACTTTTTTGGCAAGCCGATTCCCGGGGAATTGTTGATCTCCGGAAAAAGCGTCAGTCGCATCACCTTGGGAATGCCTGTTGCGCAGATGGAAAAGCTATTCATTGAATCTCATATTGTTTTAAAAAGAAAAATTCTGGTAAATGATGTTTATTTTGATGTATATAAAATTCTGGATCAAAGCAATGAGCCATTGTTTTATGTATATGAAAACAAAGGCAAAGTATGGGGAATTTCGCTCATCAGCGAAATATTTAAAACTGAAAAAGGCATCGGCATCGGCAGCAACCTTGGTATGATGCGCATTAACTATCCCCATATCAAGTTGAACCATTCCGAAAAAAAGACTCCGTTTGTGCAACTGGAAGGGGTTGCCGGGCTTTTCATCATCCAGGGGGACGGAATTGATTTTGTGAAAAAAGTCTTCCCGAATGGAAACAAAGTCATTTCCATCCTGATTGGCAATTCACCTGAGTTTGAATAAACCATCTTGAACGGATTGCTTTAAAAAAACTTTATTTGAAAAATGCCAGCAGTCCCGTGGAAAGCAGGGGAACGTAGGTGATCAATAAAACCGCCACGATTTGAATCAA
>SPCN01000158.1 GCA_004525465.1 Chrysiogenales bacterium
CCAAATTCCAAATAAATTCCAAGTTCCAAATTCCAATGTTCAAAACAAAGGCGCTGTAAATGCAATAATTCTTCGTTTGAGTCATTGGTTCATTGGAAATTGGTGCTTTTTTGGTGCTTGGTGCTTGGGATTTGGAATTTTATTCTTCCACCATCCGCCGTATGCCGTACACCGTAAACCAAGCCCAGCCTAGTATTCCTGTGGTATATCCTGCAACTTGGCGAAGGTGAAAACCGGCCCATCCTTGCAGACAAAGTATTTACCTGCATTTCAGCAACGAATCGTTTTAGTGCAGATACTGGTTCAAAACGGCCAGGGCTCTGTTCCAATCCCTTTCCGCCTGGAGCAAACGAGTCATGCTGTCATAGTAAAGAGAGAGTTCCATTATATATTCAATTAAAGATATTTCACCCTTGGCCAATGCTTTATCAAGAAATCCGGAACTGTCCAGTGACTGCATGGTTGAACGGTAATCCGAGGCTGACTTTTGCAAAGCGACCGCTTGCGAGTGCCGGGTTTTCATCTGATAATAGATTTGGGCCCGCTGATCAGCTTCAATGCTCTGCCAGGCCAGGGAATTGGCCTTGGCAAGTGCAACAGAATGCTTGTTTTCCCACAACGGCAGCGAGATCCCTGCCGTAAGCCCATGGAAACGCTCGCCTATTGTTTTTTCACTCATGTAGCCCAGGGAAATTCGCGGCAGGCTCAATGCCTGGCTCAATTTTACCTGCTTTTGCAGGATCACGATTTCTTTCTTAAGCCATTGCAGGACAGGGTTTTTTTTCTCGGTTTGCCCATACCATTGTTCAAAGTCAACTGCCAGCGCCGGTGGCACGAATGAGCGGTCGTAAAATTCGATGGCCACACCGCCGTTGAGGCGGGACAATTCGCTCAACAGAGTATCGCGTTCAATCTCGTTTGCTTCAACTTCCCGCTTGGCGTTCAGCAAGCTCAATTGCGCCTTGTTGAACTCCAAAATATTTGTTTCTCCCTTGTCGAACCTGGCTTGAAAAGAAGTGGCGACCTGTTGGGCTCGGGCCAGGCGTTTGGCTAATTCATCATGCAGGGCATTGGCATGCACCAGGTCGATGCAGGTCAAACGGGCCTCCAAAAGCAGGGCCTGCCGTTGTTTTTGGAAATCCCAGGCCAGTTGTTCATTGCGGGTAGCGGCGATATGCTTTTTGAAAAGATAGGCCGTGGGAAAATCAAGTGATTGCCTGATGCTGATGTCGTTACGCTTGCCGATCACGGGAAATGCCGTGGACAGGAAGTTGAATTCAACTTCGGGATCGGGCAGGCAGATGCCTACCAGATTCCCCAGCTTTTGGGCTTGCATCTGCTTCTGCAAAGCCCGCAAGGTCGTATTGTTTTGCTCAATCTGGGCCAGGACCCTGTCGATGCCGTCTTGAGCGTAAGTTAAAAAGTAAGCAGATGCGACAATGATTATTATCAATATTTTTTTCATTTGTTCCTTGGTTTTAAGATGCCGCGGTTGTTAAGAATACTGTACATGACAGGCATGAAATAAATATTCAGCAAGGTTGAAGTGAGCAAACCACCCAAAATCACTTTAGCCATCGGACTTTGAATTTCATTTCCCGATAAGTTTCCCTTCATGGCCAGGGGAATCAATGCCAATGCCGATGTAAAAGCAGTCATCAAAATCGGATTGAGACGGTCGAGTGAACCCTTGATCACTGTTTCATGCACTTGAAATCCCTGCCATTGCATTTGCTGATAACTGGAAATCAAGAGGATACCATTTCGAGTGGCAATTCCAAAAAGTGTGATAAACCCGATGATGGCGGGTATGCTCAAAGACCCGGCTGTGAAATAGACCGCAAATACTCCGCCGATCATAGCCAAAGGCAGATTCAGCAAGATTACGGCCGCCAGTTTGAAGTTTTTAAATTCCAGAAAAAGTAACATGAAAATAATCAGTATGGATAAAAGCGATGTCAGGAGCAGGGTTTGTGAGGCGCGGGTTTCACTCTCAAATTGTCCTCCATATTCAATACGATACCCTTTGGGCAAAGTGATTTTATCACTAATTATTTGCTGAATATCGGTAATGACACTTCGCAGGTCACGCCCGGACACATTGGCGGAAACAACAATCTTCCGTTGGACATTTTCCCGGCTGATGGTGCTGGGGCCGGCAACCGATACGATATCAGCCACATGCTCCAAGGGTACCACCTTGCCATCATGGGTTTCAATTAAAGCCGCACGAATGCCCTCAATCGATTCTGTATAGTCCTTGTTTAGCCGCAAGACAAGGTCGAAGCGCATCTGTCCTTCATAAATATCGGACACTTTTTCTCCAGCAAATGCCATATCCACAAATTCATTGAACTGTTGAATGGTAATTCCATAAGCAGCCAGCAGGCCGCGATGGGCACGGATTTGAATCTGAGGAATTTCAATTTGTTGGTCTACGGCCACATCAACCAGTCCCGCCACATCCGCAAGCGAATTTTTAATTTCATTCCCCAGTTGGAACAGTCTATGTAAATCACTGCCGAAGATTTTTATGGCAATATTGGCCCGGGTTCCAGAAAGCATATGATCGATCCGATGCCCAAGTGGTTGCCCTACGGTGGAAGCAATGCCCGGTATACCGGCTAATTTGCCCCTGACATCAGCCATGAAAATATCTCGACTGCGATCTTTGACCGAGAAGTTTACATCTATTTCCGCACTATTAACGGTTTGTGAATGTTCATCCAGTTCGCCCCGCCCGGTTCTTCTCGCTGTGCTTGCCACTTCGGGAATGGACAGCAATTCCGTTTCGACCAGATTGCCCAAGCGGTTGCTCTCTTCGAGCGAGGTACCGGGCTTGCACACCACAGACAGTGTGAGTGAACCTTCATTGAATTCGGGCAGGAAACTGCGCCCCATGGTTAAAAAAGCCCCAAGTGAAAGAATAAAGAGCCCCAGCGCTGAAAAGACGACAGTCCATTTGTGGCGCAGAGTCCAGGCCAGTGAATTTTCGTAATAATAAGAGAGTCTGCCGGTAAACCAATTTTCTTTCTCGGTTTTTTTAAGAAAGTCTTCACTCGACAGGAACATCTTGCACAACACAGGGGTTAAGGTCATGGCCACGATAAGTGAAATAAACAAGGATACGACAAAAGCTATTCCCAGCGGTTTGAGCATACGACCTTCCATTCCGGAAAGAAAAAACAAGGGCAAAAAGGCCACAATAATGATCAGTGTCGCATTGAGGATCGAAGCACGTATTTCCTTGGATGCTTCATAGACAACGGTAAAAATCGAGCGGCGTTCCGCGGCGGGCATTTGCAGGTTCTGCTTAAGTCTCTTGTAAACGTTTTCTACATCAATAATTGCATCATCGACCAGGGAGCCGATGGCAATTGCCATTCCTCCCAGACTCATGGTATTGATGTTCAGACCTAATTGTTTCAGCACGATGATCGAACCCAGCAGCGAAAGCGGCATGGCAATCAAGGAAATTAAAGTCGTGCGAAACCCGCCTAAAAATATGAAAAGAATGATGACAACGAAAATGGACCCCTCAATCAATGCATTCTTTACATTGCTGATTGAGGTTTCAATGAAATCCGCCTGACGAAATATTTTTGTGTCCAGCTTCACATCAGGAGGCAATGTCTTTTGCAGGACGCTGAGATTGGCTTCGATCCGCCTTGTCAAATCCAAAGTGTTGGTGTTGGGCTGTTTGGAGACAGAAATAATGATGGCCGGTTTCGCATTCTCTGAGGCATAGCCCATTTTTATTGCGCCGGCGATCTTTATTTCGGCAACATCCCTGATGAGGATTGCTTGGCCATTGCGTGATTTGATGTAAGAATTTCCCAGTGCTTCGAGATCCGCTGTGCGCGCCATGCCGCGTACTGCATATTCATTCCCGAATTGGCGTACGGCACCACCGGTCGAATTTTGGCTTATGCCCTTGCAAATTTCAGCCAGTTCACTCAGAGAAACGCCATAATATTTCATTTTTTGGGGGTCGGCCAACACCTGGTATTGCTTGTATTCACCACCGATAATGGTTACTTGCGAGACTCCACTGGTTGCCAGTAGCAGCGGTTTCACGTTCCATTCGGCGATGGTGCGCAATGCCATCAGGTCGGTGTGCTCAGCCTGAATGCCGATAAAGAACATTTCCCCCATCACGCTGGATTGGGGAGCGAGCGCAGGCAGCCCGATACCCAATGGCATTTGTGAAGTAACGCTGATTAACTTTTCACTCACGATCTGCCGGGCTTTGAATATGTCGGTTCCCCAGTCAAACTCCACCCAGACAAATGAATAGCCCTGCGCAGAAGACGAACGCACGCGGCGCACATCTGTGGCCCCATTCACCGCAGTCTCGATTGGAAAGGTTACCAAACGTTCCACTTCTTCAGCAGCCATGCCGTGGGCATCGGTCATGACAACCACTGTCGGAGCTGTAAGATCGGGAAATACATCAACATCCATGTTCAACGCGATGTAGAAACCGACGACCATTACTGCCACGGTGCATAGAATAACCAAGAACTTGTTGTTTAAGGAAAACTTTATAATGCTATTTAACATGTTTTTTATTTTGCTTAATGAACATGGCCGGAATGAGCATCCAGGACTCCCGATGCCTGCGCTAACTTCACCCAGATCGCTCCTTTACTGACAAAGCGGTCATTTCTGTCGATTCCGGTTATGATTTCCGTTCTAAGTCCATCGCTTGCCCCAAGCGTCACTTCCCGTTTCTCGAAATTTTCGGGGTTGACTTGCAGATAAATAAAATACTTCCCCTGTTCTTCCAATATTGAGGTATTGGGGATACTCAGCGCATTGGCATTGATCATAGTCTTGAGATACAATTCAACAAACCCTCCAGAAAGAAGCCCACCCTTGTTTTCGATCTGAATACTGATGGGGATCAGATAATTATCATTGTTTACATTCCTTCCATATGAGAGAATTTTTCCGTTTAGCTGTTCAAGCGAATAGGTTTGATTGTCGTGAAGCGTACGGATCGTTGCTGATACGATAGAAGCCAATACCGGTGCATATTTTTGCTGAACATCGGCCCGGAGCAAGAGCGTGCGGTTCTGAGAGACAGTGACAATTGGCTGTCCGGCATTCACAAACTGACCATTATTTACGAAGATTTGCTTGATGAAACCAGCGAAAGGAGTGACCGCCCTTTGTCCTCCGCCACTAAAATTCCTGTTCAGATTATCAAATATCAGCTTGGCATTATCGTATTCATTTTTAGTCTTCAGAAAATCCTTCTCCGCTACAATTTTATCCTGGGCAAGATCTTTTGATCGTTCGTATTCGGCTTTGGCTCTCTGGTAATTGTTTTGCGCTTCCGAAAAGCGAACCGCCAAATTGTTTTCGGTTATTCCCCCAGCGGAAATCATGAACAGGCTCTGACCGGATGTAAGACTTTTTCCCTCAAGCACATCACCGTCAAACATGATCACACCATTGGCTTTGGCTGTGATGATCGCTTCGTCTCCTTGAGCCGAATGTATTTGCGCCGTGGTTTTAATAATCTGTCCGAACGCTCCCGCAAGTGGCAACTCGGTGGAAAAATCTACTTTCCAGGATTTTTCTTTTGTAAAAACCACCGCTTGGGCATTGGCCATGGGTTCTCGATGCTTATTCAGGGCATCTGCTTCGGTTTTATAAATAGTGA
>SPCN01000308.1 GCA_004525465.1 Chrysiogenales bacterium
ACTTGCCCAGGACGATCTCCCGCGCCTGCTCGGTGATGGTGCGGAAATCGATCTTGCCGCTACCGGTCTTGGGCATTTCGGCAATAACCACGAAGCGGCTGGGCAGGGCGATCTTGGGCAACTGTTCGGCCATTTCTTTGAGGATGGCTTTTTCATCAACCTGCTGGGTGACCGCGGCCACGATCCTGGCCCCGCGCAGCGAGTCGGGGATCTCGACCACGCAGCATTCCACGTCGGGCGGCAGCAGCTTCTCCAGGACGTCTTCGACCTTGACCAGCGACACCATCTCGCCGCCGATCTTCAGGAAGCGCTTCAAACGGCCCACATGCCACAGGTAGCCGTCTTCGTCCATGAAGCCCATGTCACCGGTATCATACCAGCCGCGGCGGATGCTCATTGAGGTCTGTTCAAAATCATCGAAATAGCCTTTCATGACATTGTCGCCTTTGACCAGGATCTTGCCGATCTCCCCAGTGGCGCAGGGCTCGCCGCTTTCATAGTGTTCCACCCTGACCTGCACGCCGTCCAGCGGCCGGCCGGTGCTGCCGGGGCGGTTAAAGGCCAAAGTGTTGACCGTGATGCCCGGGCTGGTCTCCGTAGTACCGTAGGCTTCGAGGAGCGTTTTGCCGTGCTTCTTTAAAAATCCGACACGCAGGGCCTCCGGGCATTTGTCGGCGCCGCTGAGCATGATGCGGACGCTTTCGAAATCACCGGGCTGGGAATTTCTCAGATAGCCCCAGAAAAAAGTCGGCGTGCCGGCCATGATCGTCACTTTTTCCTCGCGTACAATATCGCTGATGGTTTTGAAATCGAGCGGGTTGGCGTAAGTGACCAGGGTCATCCCCTCTATCAACGGCACCCACAGATTGGCGGTTTGCCCGAAAACGTGGAAATAAGGGAGATTGGCCAGGAAAATGTCGTCGGCGGTAAAATCATAGGCTTTTTTCAGGCTTGCATAGTTGGCGCTGATGTTGCGGTGGGTCAATTGCACGCCCTTGGGATCTTTTTCGCTGCCGCTGGTGAACAGAATGAGCAGGGTGTCGTTCTCGTCGCCCCCATGTATGGCTTTGAGCAACCGCTCGACAGGGAGGCCCGCTTTCAGGGCGGCCTTGAGCTTGTCGAAAACCGAGACCGTGGCCATGATATCTTCAAGATAGATCATGCCTTCGACATGCTGGCAATTGATCTTCTGGCACAGGGCCCTGGAAGTGATGATGGTTTTAAAATCGCATTTTTTTTGGGCGTATACGCAGTTGGCCGCCGCCCCGGTCGAATAGTTGATCATCACCGGCACGCGGCCGCCCATCAGCGCCGCCAGGATGGTCAGCACCGATCCGGCCGAATTGGGCATCATGATCCCCAAAAAACCGGGCTCGTATTTTTTAAACTTCTTGATCAGCAGCAGCGAGCCGATGAGCAAGCGCTTGTAGCTGATGCGCCGGTCAAGGGTGCGGTCGATGACGGCCAGTTTTTTTTCATTTTTTTTGGCAATACGCACAAATTGTTGATGCAAGATCATTGTTTACTCCCAGCCCAACCGCAGCCAGTCGGACGGATGAATTGTTGTTATTTAACAGTTCACTTTAAATACAAAATAAACTTTTGTCAAGTTTGAAAAAGCAGGAAAATTCATGCACTCCTTAAAACACATCAAACAGGTTCAAGCGCTGCAATATGCAAATATAATCATATTACAACTGCTGCACGAAGCCGAGTCCTACGCCGTTGCAGTCGCGGGCCTGCAGTAATTTGACGCCGTTCTTCATGGTGCTGGGACCGGAAAGAATCTCAACCTGCTGTTCCTTGAGATGGGCCGCCGTCTTTTCCATGTTATCCACGTAAAATCCCAGCGAAATTCCTGAACCGGAAAAAGGGGGCGTCTTGTCGTCGTGGATGAACTCAACCTGCAGGCCGCTGCCGTCCATGAAAGCGATCTCCATGCCCGGGCGCGGCGAAAAGCGGCGGCTGACCTGCATGCCCAGAACCCGGCGGTAAAAATCGACAGACTGATCCAGGTCCGAAGTGTGAATGGTGATAAAATTTATCTTCATGTCTATATTTTATCATAAAAAGAAAGGAAAGACAGAGGAAAGATAAAGGGAAGAGAGAGAGAAGAAAAAGAAAGAAAGAATATTCCAATAAACATTACTGCAGCGCTCTGAGTTCTTTACTCCCTCTTCCCTCTGCCTTTGCCTCATTCTTCCCTTATTCTCCCTTGACAGTTCGTGAGTTTTGAGCTTATCCTTTCTTCCTAGGAGATCGCATTCATGAAAGTTGAGCGCGCGGTTGGAATCAAGCACGTGGCCGAACGTTCGCGTTTTTTCGCCGTGCTGTTCCCGGCCGCCGGCGAAGAAGATGTGCTGAAAATGGTGCGCCTTAATAAGGGAGAACACCGCAAAGCCATCCATCACTGCTGGGCTTTCCGCAGCCTTGATGAAAAAGGAAACCGGATCGAAAAATCACGCGATGACGGCGAAGTGGGCCATCCGGGCCGGGTGCTCCTTGAACTGCTGCGCCGGGAGGAGATGGAAGGCGGGCTGTTGGTCTCACGGGTTTTCGGCGGCGTCAAGCTGGGAGTCGGCGGGGTGTCCAGGGCTTTCAGGGAAGCCGGCGCGAAAGCGATCGAAGCATACAAGAAAAAGGTGTAGGGGCGTTCCGCTGGAACGCCCTGTCTTTGCTGGCGATTTCCGCCTGGGCGACCCTCCCGGTCGCCCCTACCCTGCCTTGTGCCTTGATTGACTATGGCCGCCGTTTGGCCTAAAATAAATACAGAGGCCTTATGAAGTTAAGAAAATATTTTTTTCTTCTGCTTTTTCCGTTCATGCTCATGGCCGCTGACGATATCCGTCCTTTCTTGAACACCGGTCCCTGGTACCCGTCCGATCCGGTTCAGCTAAACCAGATGCTCGACGGTTTTTTTAAAGCGGCTGCGCAGCCGCAAAAGCCAGCCGCGGTCCGTGGCATCATCGCCCCCCATGCCGGCTTTCAGTATTCAGGGCGCTGCGCCGCCCGCGCCTACGGTTCGCTGTCGCCGGCGTCAGGCATCCGCCGCGTCATCCTGCTCGGGTCTTCCCACCGCTCCGGTTTTTACGGAGCCTGCCTGGCCGATTACAAGTCCTATGCCACCCCGCTCGGCCTGGTGGCAGTGGACACGGAGATCTGCCGGGCTTTGGCAGCAAAAAAGTTTTTTAATAAAAACCGCGACACCATGCGCCTTGAG
>SPCN01000100.1 GCA_004525465.1 Chrysiogenales bacterium
AGAAGCGCAAATGCCCAGCAGACAAAAACCCAACATCCACTTTTTCATCCCTTTCATGTTGATTTTTTTTCTCCTTGTTTTATGGATTTTTTTTCCAAAACCTTTTTAAAAACAAATCTATGTACGATTTTCATTGTTCTTATGATAGAAATTCAAAAAATTGAACACAATCGGGCAAAATAGGGAATTTCAGTTGTATTTACTTTTTTTTTTCATACAACAAAAGTTGTATTTCCGTTTTGACAATACTATAATTTAATGGATGACCTTGAAGAAAAAAATCATTTTTTTCATTGCCGGGTTGGGGCTGGTCTTTTTTTTGCTGTTTCTGTTGTTCAACCACCTGACCATCTCCCATTCGGAAAATGAGCAAAAAAACATTTTTTCCGCCAAGGTCGCCCAACGATTATCCCATGTGATCGCCAACGAAAAAAAAAGGATCGCCACCCTATGCTATGACTGGGCTGCCTGGGACGCGATGTATAATTACTCGGAAAAACCGTCCAAAGAATTCGAAGTGGAGTCCCTGCCTGGCAGTGTGGTTCCCGAATCTGATTTAAGCCTGATCCTGATAGTGGACCGTGACCGGCAAGTGATCTTTAGTCAGGGGTTTGACCAGAACAGCAGCCGTTTTGTCAGTTTCGCTTTGGGCGACAGTTCTGAAAATCCATTATGGAAAAGCCTCATGCTTTCATTTTCCCGGCCGGATCAGGATGCTTTCATCACCGCCTCGGAATTCGGTCCCCTGATCATCATCTCGGCAGCGATCATGCACAGTGACGGCAAAGGGCCCATGAACGGCCGGGTCGTTATGGGCCGCTTGGTTGACCGATCTTTCATGCAAAGGCTCGGAGATTCCATTCAAGAAAAGACCACGCTGCTGACGCCAGCCAACCTGCAAAAGGACCTGGCTCAGGATGAATGGAGATCATTGTGCGAACATGATTTTTATTTTAAAGAAAGTGATAATTTTCTGATCATCTACAGCTTGTTTCGGGGCCCGGCCGGACAAGCGGTTTTTGCCGTCAGGATCTATGCCGGCAAGACCATGTTCAGCATTCAGGAAAAAGCAGTACGGAATTTCCTGATCGCTCTTTTGTTGTGCACCATACTGGTCGGGGCGATTTATTACGGATTCATAGACCGCATGCTGCTGCAGCGCCTGAAGAATATTTCGAAAAAAACAAAGCATATCACATCATTTGAAGACCTCACCATCCGCATAGTTGAAGACCGCCATGACGAAATAGCCCAGCTCAGCCACGATATCAACAAGATGCTGGAGCGGCTGGAAAATGCAAACATCCGCCACCAGGAAATGGCGCGCCGCCTGGTCATGAACGAAAAACTGATCGCTACGGGCAGGCTGGCCGCCAACATCGCCCACGAGATCAACAATCCGCTTTTCGCCATCAGCAACTCGCTCGCCGTCATCAAAAAGCAGATCAAAAATGCCAGCAGCGATATCGCGGAAGTCCTGCCCCTGGCCGAAAAAGAGATCAAGCGGGTGCGCAAGATCACACGAAAACTGCTGGACTACGGCAAGATCAATCTGGAGACCTTCAAGGAAAGCGATATCGATTCCATCCTGGAAACGGCCTGCAAAGTGTTGAAATTAAGCAAGCAGATTAAAAACACCGTCATTGTCCACAATAAAAAAAGCGGCGAACTGCCGATCTTCTGCAACCCGGACAGCCTGCAGCAGGTTTTCATGAACCTGATCTTGAACGCCGGCGAAGCCATGAACGGCCGGGGGGAGATCGCCATTGAAAGCGAGCGCCGCGGTGCCGCTTACGAGATCCACTTCAGGGATTCGGGCCCCGGATTCCCGGCTGCCGTCAAAAAAAGAATATTCGAACCGTTCAACTCTTCCAAGGAAACCAAAGGGGCCGGCCTAGGGCTTTACATCTCCTACCATATCATCAAAAGGCACGGCGGCAGCATGACCCTGGAAGAAACGCGCCAATCCGGAGCCCACCTGATCGTGACGCTGCCGCGGCGGGGAGGAACGGAAAATGCCTGAAAAATCTCAAGTGCTTATCGTTGATGACGACCCTGAGGTGCTCAAAACCCTGCAGCTATGGTTGAAAAATGAAG
The DNA here is from genome assembly GCA_004525465.1 of Chrysiogenales bacterium. Taxonomy (GTDB): domain Bacteria; phylum Acidobacteriota; class Aminicenantia; order UBA2199; family UBA2199; genus UBA2199. The sequence goes on from SPCN01000100.1 coordinate 2,098, forward strand.
GCTTCAAGGTTTTTACGGCTGCCAATAAGAAACAAGCCGAGGAAATAGTCAAAGCAGAAAACATCGCCGTCTGCCTGGTCGATCTGCACCTGAAAAATGAAGATGGTCTGCACATCAGCGCTGCATTGAAATCCCTTGACGAGCTTTTACGGATTATTATCCTCACCGGTTATCCGACATATGAAAGCGCCATAGACGCCATAAAAACCGGGCTGTTCGATTATCTTTCCAAATCGACCGACAATGACGCCATCCTGGGCAAGATCAACACCGCGGTGCAAGAGCGGGACCGGGAACTCGCTATTAAGCAGGATTGCGACAAAAATAAAATCAGCATCATCCTGATCGGACACCACTTGCTGTTCAAGGAGGGTCTGGAAAATTTTTTGAAAGAAAATACGGAATACTGCCTATTACAAACCTACCATGCGTTCGATTATGTCAAGAAAAGCGATTTCAACCTGGATCCGGCACTGCTGCTGATCTGCGCATCCTGCAACCAAATGTTTTTGGAAAAACCGGAAAACATGTTCTCAAATCTGAAGATCATTTTCCCGAACGCCAAAATGGTGCTCATCAACTGTGATTACAATGACGACAAAAAAAGGGAATTGATCCGCTGCGGGGCTAAGGGCTTTCTTCCGGCCAAAACCGGTAAAGCCAATCTCAAGAAGGCCCTGAACTGCATACTGCAGGGGCAGATCTGGATCAGCCGCGAACTGTCGCACCAACTGCTCAGCGAACTTCTGGAAGACACCAACCCCGAAATCGTCTATAGAAAACCGCTCAGCACCTTCGGCTTGACCAACCGTGAAATTGAGATCCTGCAGGCCCTGGCTTCCGGCCTTTCCAATTTCGCCATCAGTGAAAAACTTTTTTTAAGCGAAAAAACCGTTAAAACCCACGCCCATCATATTTTCAAAAAAATGCTTGTCAAGACCCGCACCCAGGCTGTGATGAAAGCCATGGAATTTCACATCATCTGATCGCCGGCGGGGCCGATCAGGGCAAAGCGGTTCATTTACTCACTGTTGAAAATTTTCAGCCATTGTTCCACTTCATTCTGGGAAACCCGGGCGTTCACCCGTTTCAGGGTTTCCTCCTTTTTTCCATGCAACACAAAAGCTTTTTTCAAAGTGAAATAGAATTCAATGGAATTGATGGTTTTGGCGCCTTTTTCCTTGGCAAAGGATTTCAGCTCGCGGTCAGTGGTCACCAGAACGGTCTCTTTCAGATGCTGATAGTTTTCCAGAATCTTCTTGATCTCATCATCGGCGCTGAGGCCGTAACGCGGATAAACCACGGTCAGTTTGGAGTTGATGGGATTGCGCAATTCGCTGCCCTGCGGTTCCCCGTCAAAGACAACCGTGATCTTGGTGTTTTTACTCTCCTGGAATTTTTTGATAATGGAAATCATTTTGGTTCGCGCTTCGGGGTCGGAGAGGGAAAAATCCGGGGCGCAGCCGATCAGGTTATTGCCGTCGATGATGTATGGCATTTAGATTTCGATCGATCCTCCCGGTTGGAGAATGGTCACTTCGCTGGTCGCTCCGACCCGTTCCGCAAACTCCTGCGGCGAAGAATGGATCAAGGCGAAAGTATCATAATGGATAGGAACGACCCGGGGCACGCGCAACAACTCGACGGCCTTGGCGGCCAGGCGCGGCGTCATGTTGTAGCGACCGTCAATGGGCAGGAAAGCGATATCCGGGCTGTACATCTCTCCGATCAGTTGCATCTCCAAGGTCAGTCCGGTATCACCAGCGTGGTAGACGGTCTTGCCGTCCATGGCCACGATGATGCCCGCTGCCGTGCCGCCCAAGCCGGCGCTGTGAAAAGCCGGCACCAGGGAAATGTCCACTCCTGACACGTTGACAGTGCCACCGATACCCATGCCCTCGGCCACAATATTTTTTTCTGCGGCAGCCAGAGCGATTTCATGCAACGCCACCAATGTGGCACCGGTTTTCTGGCAGATGGCGAAACTATCGCCCAAATGATCGCCATGGTCGTGGCTGACCACGACCAGGTCGGCGTGGGCAATATCCTGCGCCCGCAGTGAGGCCATGGGATTGCCGCTTAAAAAAGGATCGATAAAAACAATTTTGCTGCCTTCGATTTTAAGGGCCGCGTGCCCGAGCCAGGTGATGTTCATGATCACTCCTCAGCCGGGGGGCCAGTTCATCTGACGCCCACCCAGAATGTGCAGGTGCAGGTGAAAAACCGACTGTCCGGCATCCGGACCGGTATTGATCACCAGGCGGTATTGCTTTAGCCCGATTTTTTCAGCAGCTCTTCTGGCTGCCAGCAACAAATGACCCTGAAGCTGGGGATCGTTTGCCTCGTTCAAGGAGGCAATATGCCGGCGCGGGATCAGCAAAACATGAATGGGAGCCTGGGGCTGCAGGTCTTTGAAAGCGACGGTCAGGTCATCCTCGTAAACGAATGAGGTCGCGATCTCACCGCTGGCGATCTTGCAAAAAATGCATGAATCCATTTTTACCCCCGAGAGATTGTAATGGCAGCGCCCAATTTTTGCAATTTGTCCGGCATGTTTTCGTAACCGCGAAACAACTGGTAGGAATTTTGGATGATGGTTTCACCTTCAGCGATCAGTCCGCCTAGGACCAGCGCGGCCGAAGCACGCAGGTCGGTGGTTTTCAAGACCGCGCCCCGCAGCCGGGCCGGCCCCTTAATGATCGCCGTATCGTTCTGGATCTTGATTTCGGCTCCCAAACGGTTCAATTCACCCACATGGCGGAAACGATCATTGAATATCGTTTCCCTGATCCGGGAAACGCCATCCGCCTGGGTCATCAGCGTGGTCAACTGCGCCTGCAGATCGGTTGGGAAGCCCGGATAAGGCTGGGTGATTACTTCGGCCGGCGCCAGGGATTTCCCGCCTTTCACATAGATCGCTTCAGCGGAAACCGTTATGTCGGCGCCCATGTCCTTGAGGATCTCCAGCAGGCTGCCCAGGTGTTCGGGGATCACTCCCTGCAAATGGATCTCGTTGCCGGCGAAACAACCGGCGATGAGATATGTCCCGGCTTCGATGCGGTCGGGGATGATGCGGTGGCTGGCGCCATGAAGCCGTGTCCGGCCTCGAACAACGACTGTTTCACCGTCGGGGCCGGAGATATCGGCTCCCATTTCCTGCAGCAGACGGATCAGGTCGGTCACTTCCGGTTCCAGGGCGCAATTGCCCAGAACCGTGGTTCCTTCGGCCAATGTCGCGGCCATAAGCAGGTTTTCGGTCCCGGTCACGGTTTTGCCAGGGAAAATGTACTCAATGCCTTTGAGCCGCCGGCAACGGGCAACAATATATTCACTTTCAGATTGGATTTCCGCACCCATCTGCTCCAATCCCTGCAGGTGGAAATCGATTTTCCTTTCGCCGATGGGACAGCCGCCGGGAAAGGAGATCTTGGCATAGCCGTGGCGTGCCAGCATGGGACCGAGCAGCAGGATCGACGCCCGCGTAGTCTGGGCGGTCTGCACAGAAACCAGGGGTGAACGCAAAACCGGCATGGTCTCGCGTATGGAATTGCCGCTGATTTCCCCCTGGGCACCGATTTCAGCGAGGGCGGCATGCATGACCTTGATATCTTCCACCAGGGGGACATTGTGAAATTCGATGGTTTCGGAACTAAGACAAACAGCCGCCAACTCAGGCAGGGCGGCGTTCTTGGCGCCGGAAATGGCAACACTGCCCTTTAACGGCCTGCTTCCCTGAATAGAAATTGTTATGTCTTGCATTTGGTCAAAAACGAGCCCGCAAGGGACTCGAAGGTCCAGCCAGGGGCTCAATATACATACTTCACGGAGCAAAGTCAAGAAAACTCTAAGACCTTGCCAAGCGCCTGGATATCTTTTACAATAGCGGCCATGGCGCCCTTATCACTCAGGCCTGGCAAACTGCGCGCCGGCACCCTGGCTCTGGCCGCGGCAACCATCATTTTCTGCACACTGTCCTGCTTCAGTTTTCGGGTAACCGTACCGCCGGATCCCGAATGCATAGTCAGTACCCTGGCAATCGTCCACACCGAGCCCGCAACCATGGACTTTGAAAAATCCATAAACGATGAACCGGTAACCACCTCCACTCCGGCAGTTTACTCTCTGATCAAGGTCCTGCAGGTGAGTAAACCGCTGAAGCTGCAATGGCACTGGTACTCGCCCGACAACCAATTGATCCGCCGCTCCAAGACCGTGGAGATAAACGCCAAGGGCAAATATCTGGCATATTTCGCGGCCTGGGACACATTGTCCCAATCATACTATTCTGAAAAAAAAGGCGGCTGGACGGTGGTGATCACCGTCAATGGCAGTTTTCTATCCAAAAAAGATTTTGCCGTCAATTAGGCGAAGATTCGAAAACAGAGATCCTGGCCCGGCGTGATTTTTTTTCTGAAATGGAGAAGGTCAATTGCTTGACCGCTTTTGTCGCCCTGGCCGCCATTGAGCGCTCCCATTGCCCGACCGGGAGCACAGCAATTACCTGGCCGGCACCGTCAATTTCCAGTTCCATGACCATGCCTTTCTTGGACCAGAACCAGCCGGCCAGAAGTTCGGGGTCGCGCAGGTCGGACCAGGTGACATCGCCCTCGATACGGATGGTTGGCCGCGGCGCCGCTACCGCCATTTCCATGCCCCCGGGCGTAGCGACACGCCCAGTGGCCGCCAGGAACAACTGCATCGCACTGGAGATCGCAGCCGCTTCCCTGAACTCTGCAGGGAATGCTTCTTCATCGCCTTTTTCATATTTTTTAGCCCGGGCCGGCAGGACCGCGTCCGCCATTTCTTTTCCGGCTTGTTGGGCAGCCCGGGGTCCCGCGGCCAAAGCCGGCTCGACAGTTCCGGCGCTTGTCTGGACCGGTACGGAGCGGGAACGCTCCGATTCCACGTTGCCCTTTTTGTCCATTTCAGCCCGGGCCGGCTTTGCCGGCGCTTCTTGAAACTTCTGTTCTTGCTCCCATATTTTGTTTTCGTCAATCAGGGAAGTTTTGCGATCCTTGAGCGCAAAATCATGGTCTGCTTCTTTTTCCGGAATCAGTATCGGAACAGCTGCGGGCATGACATTTTTTTCAACCGGCATGCGCTTGGTTTTGGCAGTTTCGGCCGGTTCCACTCTGCCGGCAAGGACGGGAATGCTTTTTTCAACCTCCGGCGACAATTGCGGAACCGCCTGGGAAACGGACGGGGCAGCTTTTTCTTTTTTTCTGCTTTCGGTCTGATGAAAACGGTCGTTGCCCAGGAAAAAATAGCCGATGAAAATCACAACCAGAAAGGCGGCAGCGATCTCGAAAACCAAACGCAAGGGCAGAACCGGTTTTCGCGCAGCTTGTTTCTCGCCAAGGGCTTGCTGCAAAAACTCGCCCGGGACCTTTACCCGGCTGCTCTGGATATCAACGATCTCGGCCAGTGCTTCCAGGCATTCGGGGCAACGGGAAAAATGGGACTCCAATTCCCCCCTTTTTTTGTCCACAAGC
>SPCN01000003.1 GCA_004525465.1 Chrysiogenales bacterium
AAATATTTATCTTTGAACTCATCGCGTTCAGTCTGAATTTTCAGCAAAGCATTTTCGGGTTCATGGATTTTGTGATGGGCTCTTTTGGCAGCTTTTTTCTTGTGACTTGTTTCGTCAGGGTAATTTTTGTCCCTGGCCTTGGCTTCATCCGCTTCCTGTTCATCGTCATCGGGAACATAGCCAATGCCTTCCTTGTTCTCATCTATTTCCATTTAACCCTCCCCGTTTTTGTCTGAAAAAACTCTCTTCGAGCAGAGAGTGAATCCCGGCGATGAATCGAAAAGCAACCGATTTTTTATTACATCCTGCATGAAAAAATTCTAATATAATATACACTGCTTGTCAATTTTTTTAACAGTTCCCCATGACAACAATGAAGCGCACGTTTGAACAAAGCAAATGTCTATCGGCTTTTTGGGAGGCGGGCGGTTGCGTCCAGCCTGGATTTATGCTATTTTAAAAACAATGCCGGGAGCAGAATGAGGCCGAGAATCGCTTGAATAGAAAAAAAGAAAATTCCCTTATCCAATCGCGTGGACTTGCTCTGCTGCTAATTTTCTTTTTGTTCATTCTGATCCTGGCGTTCGTATTCGGTGATCGGGGAATCGTTGAAATCGTCAAAACTCAAAAACAGATCAAATTACTCCAGCAAACCATAAAAAACCTGGAAATGGAAAAACAAAAATTAAACGAAGAAATCGAACTGCTCAAGAAAAACCCTTTGGCCTTGGAAAAAAAAGCCCGCGAAGATCTGTGGTTAATGAAAAAAAATGAAAAAGTGATTGTCCTGGTCGATGATAAAAAGGAAGCAAAACATGAATAACATGAAAACAGCCATACTGCTGGGAACGCTTACCGGGATTTTTCTGTTTATCGGCGGTATGGCAGGCGGAAGACAGGGCATGCTGCTGGCACTGGTTTTTGCCGGCCTGATGAATTTCGTCTCTTACTGGTTTTCTGATAAAATCGTTCTTAAGGCCTACCGGGCAAACGAATTGCCTGAAAGTGAAGCACCGCGGATATATGCAATGGTCCGCGCGCTTTCCCAGCAAGCGCAGATCCCCATGCCCAGCATTTGCGTGTTCGAGCAGGATTCCCCCAATGCCTTTGCCACCGGCCGCAACCCGGACAAAGCGGTCATTGCCCTTTCCCGCGGCATCATCCATTTAATGGGAGAAGCGGAATTAAAAGGGGTGGTCGCCCACGAATTGACCCACGTTATCAACCGTGACACATTGCTGGCCACCATTGCCGCCACCCTGGCCGGCGCCATTATGTTCCTGGGCTATCAGATGCGCTGGCTTGGCTTGTTTTCCGGCGGCGGACACAATGATAACAACCGCGGCGGCGCCTTGGGCATGATCCTGATGGCTATCTTGGCTCCTTTGGCTGCCACCATTATTCAAATGTCTATTTCCCGTTCCCGGGAATTCAAGGCCGATGCCGGCGCTGCCCAGCTCACCCATAACCCCGAAGGTTTGGCTTCAGCGCTGGAAAAGCTCAGCGCGTATTCCAAAAAATTGCCTCTGCAGGCCACTCGGCAAACAGCACACCTGTTCATTGTGTCGCCCCTGAGCGGCAAGAGTCTGCTGTCCCTTTTTTCGACCCATCCACCGATCGAGGAACGGGTCGCCCGCTTGCGGGAAATGCGCTTTACCTGAAACGAAACCGGATGATAGGGTTCAACCGACCTGAGTGGTCAGGAAAATGGCTGCCCCCATCTGGGAAATCTGATCCTGCAATTCCTCAATTTTATCAATATGGGCATCTTCATCTTTTAAAATGCTCTCTAAAATTTGACGCGTGGCAAAATCAGCAACCTCTCCGGCCAATTTGATGGCTTGGTTGTAGGCCACAATGGCTTCAACTTCCGCGGCGTGATCATTGGCAAGCTGTTTGGCTATATCGGCACCGATGGTGATTTTTTTCAAATTAGAAACCACGGGCAGCCCCTCAAGGAAAAGAATCCTCCCGATAAGTTTTTCAGCGTGCTTCATCTCATCAATCGCCCTTTTTTCGAAATGCTTGTGCAGTTTCTCATAACCCCAGTCCGCGTTCATTTCAGAATGCACCATGTATTGGTTGACAGCCGTCAGTTCATCGGTCAAAAGCGCATTCAGCGTTCCAAGCAGTTTTTTATTTCCTTTCATTCTATCCTCCATAGTTGGTTTGCGACAAGGGGATTGCCCCATTTTCGCAACTCCTTGTATATGGTATATGTTTGCCGGAAAAATGTAAAGCAAAGAAATTGCTTTCAATTTTAATTAAAAACTTTGTCAGCCAATCACCAAATTGTTGCGGACTCTTTCAATGCTTCTCGCGGTTAAAGAGCGAGGGCAGCACTTTTTTCAGCAGCTTTTCTCCTTTTTCTTTCATTTGATCCAAAAATTTCTTTTCAGGGCCGATTATCTCGGCCAATTTTTTTCGGGCTAAGTCATGGTTCGGCTCGAGCTCGAGTGTTTTGCGGAAATAAACTTCAGCACGTTTCCGCAAGCCCACTGAATAAAAAAGCATGCCCAAGGCTGCAACATGTACGGCATTCCAAGGTTCAATTTCGACGGCTTTCAACAGGTTTTGCTCGGCTTGGCGTTTCATCGGGGTGAATTCACTCTGGCACAAGCCGAGCAACAAATAGTATTCGGCTTTGCCAGGATTTTGCCGGATTGCCTCTTCGATTGCTATAATGGCTTTCTGGAAATTTCCCTGATTGAAAAGGGTTAATGCTTTCCGGTATAGAGTCTTGGCAAATTCGACCGTGTCTTCCTTGGCATCGGGAGGGATGAACTCTTTATAGCCTCGCTTTTCATATTCACCGCGTTTGTTATAGTCGCTAAGGACTTGGAAAGCGCGCTGCAATTGCTGGGCAATCGCTTGACCTCTACGCGCGGCTTCATTCTGCCCCAGAGAAGCAAGCCGATCGCTTGACAACTCTTCGCTAAGTTGGCGATACGCCGCTTCAATCTCCTTTTGTGTTGCCGTCAGTGTCAACCCCAGCAGAGTAAAATAGTTATACCCCGGAGCTTTCAACCGCGCCTGCAATTCATCGATGCGGGCCACCAACTTTATATTCTGATTAGCCTCGTTCATACTGCTTCCCCTTCTTTATATTATTTTTTGTTGTTATTGTAAAGCCAACGGAGATTTTTTCAAGCCGTAGAAACTCAGAGCGATTTGCTGTTTGTTTGTTCCTGAATTAAGCTATGCTTCGAACCTGGAGAGCATTAGCAAGCGTTGATAAAGTTCTTCCTGACGGGAGACCATCAGTTCGGCGTCCCATTCGCTGAAATCATCACCATCATAACCGCCTAAGCGGTTTCGTAAAACCGGATCCGCGGCCAGCTTCAGGATGACGGCTGCAAATCGGTCGTGGTCGTCAACCGGAAGCAAATACCCGCTCTCCCCATCACGAACCACTTCACGGTTCCCAGGGATATCACTGGCAATCACAGCCTTTTTTTTCAAGCGTAATTGCACCAAGCTCTGGGGCAGACCTTCCCAAAGAGCGGTGGAAAGTCCGATATCGAAACAGTCCATGGCACTTTCCACGTCTTTAATGAATCCGGGCAAACGGAAATTTTGTGAAATCCCGCGCCGTTGCAGTTCATTCTCCAGCTCGCGCCGCTGCTCGCCGTCACCGGCAATGAAAAAAATAACCGCCGGATTCTGTTCGATGACGCGAGCGGCGATTTCGATCAGGTGAAAAAGACCCTTTTGCGGCTTGAAGGGGGCAATTATTCCACAGACAAAGTGGCCATCCGTCAAATCGAATTTTTTTTTCAGAACTTGCGGATTTTCATGGCGGCCAATGAATTTTTCCATGGAAAAACCACTGCGGATAAGGGAATAATTCTTTGTGACCAATTTTATTTTGCAGGCTAAATTCAAGTCGCTTTGGGCGACAAAAATGAAATGACTGGTCAGACGGCTGCAAAATTTCTCCGCCAGCAGGTAAAAATTCCGCTTGAAAAAAGATTGGCATGGGGAAAAAGAAAAACCGTGCACCGAATGGATGATGACCGGGATTCCGGCTAAATGTGCGGCCAGACGGCCAATTATGCCGGCCTTGGATGAATGGGTATGAACGATCTGCGGCCGGATGTGTTTGAAAAACCGCAGGAGCGAAAAAAGAACCTGCAAGTCCCTGCCGAAATGTATTTCTCTGTCCAGAGCCGGCACAGCAACCTGGCGGTCCAGCTCATCCAGCCTGCTTTTCAATGGTCCTCCGGCCCCGCTGAGTAAATACACATCGTAGCGCAGGGGATCGAGATGTTCGGCCGTATAGATTGTGTTGAGCTGGGCTCCTCCAAGTTCCAGCTTGGTTATCAGGTGAACCACGGTGATTTTGCCGTTATTCATTTTTGCCTGATATGGCCGGCTGTTTCCAGGGCCAATTGGATATCATCGGCCATGGAACTGTAATTCCAGCTGCCATAGCGGCCGATGGAAAAAATGTCCAGCCGGTGAAGATAAGAAAGGATCGCCGGCACCAAGCGCGGCCAGTTCCTGTCAAAGACCACATAAGAAACGGGGATTTTCTTCAGGTCATGAAACAGGATATCGCCCGGCCGGGAAATCATTCCGGTCTTGAGTAAGGTAAATGTCATTTCGCGGGCCACACTTGCTTCATCAATCGGCCCGGCCCCAGCGACTGTTTTTTCCAAATACACGGAAACCGCTAACCCAACGGGATAATAACCGACCCGGTAAAATGAAAATTTTTTTTCCGGAAGATAAAGCCAATGAAAGCGGCGCTGGCGGCGCGCCAGTACGGCATTGACCACCAGGGTAGAAATATTTTTCAGCCGCTGCCTGGGAAATGGCGGGGTTGGGGATATCATGCCCAGAAGTTCCTTCAAGGGCATGGTGCTGATCAAATTGTCATAGCCATAGGTTCCGCGACTGGTGACAACTTTTTTTCGCCGCGCATCAATATGCTTAACCTTTTCAGAAAAATTGATTTTGCCCTGAAGCGGCCGGCAGTAACTTTCAATGAATTTTTGCAGCCCTTGGCCGGGATAAATAAAAACCGGGTTGTAACCCTCGGAAAACCGTTTTTTTTCACGGGACCCGGCCAGCACATCCTCCAGCTTGGGGACCGGGATGCTCCCCTTGTCCATGCCGGGGAGCAATCCCGTTAAAGGGCGGCGGTAAAATTTCTCTAAGTAAGGCTTGAAAAAAAGAAAATAAAACTGCTTGCCGAAATTGGCCAGCAGGAATTCTTCCAGATTTTCAGCGGGCATTCCTTGACGGCGGCAAATTTCAGTCAGAATGGCATGGCGCTGGTGGGCCGGCAAATAGGCAAGGTGATATTGCAGCGAATAGGGGATGAAGCGATCCAGCATGAAAATTTTGCTGTTGCGCCGGAAGGCTCTGAAATCGTGAAACTTTTCCACATGTTCTTTGATTGCGGGCTTGTTTTGAAAATGAAAATAATGCCCGCCGTAATCAAAGGCGAAACCATTAGACTGGTATTGTCCGGACAAACCTCCGGGCCGGGCATTTCTTTCCAATACCAGCAATTCTCCCTCGAGCGCCTGGCCGGCACTTAATCCTGATATTCCCGCCCCGATGATAATGTTCATTCCATTTTAACGCGTCCCAGAACCACTCCCAAAACCAAAAAAAATCCGGCAAAAACAATGCTGACGATCAGGGTGATCCTGGGCGTAGCAAAGAAATTAACGATCACGGCCCCGGAAAGGAACAATTGCAGCAAAACAACGGCGCTGACGGTTTGCCGGGAAGACCAGTTCATTTTTTTCCGCAAACGCAGGGCAAAATGGTCAGGACTGCCCCAAAAAGGCATTTTTCCTTTCATGATCCGCAAAATGCAGACATAGGTCAGGTCGAACAACGGAATGCCCAGGATAAACAGGCTTGAAACAAAGGCCAGTTTATTGAAACGCGTATAGCTGAGCATCATGGTCAACGAGCCGATGATCAGGCCCAGGATCATGCTGCCGGCGTCACCCAAATAGATGCGGGCCGGCTCCCAGTTGAATTTGAGAAAAGCCAGCAGGGACGCCGCCAGGCTGATGGCCAGGATGGAAATCAGAAAATCATTTGTATAAAGAGAGATGATGAAAATCGTCAGGGCGCTCATGGCGCCGATGGACGCGGCAAATCCGTCCATGATATCAATGACATTGAAAGCGTTGACCACGGTCAGAATCCATAAAAATGAAAGTCCCAGATCCAACCAGCGCGGGAAAAATACCAGATCAATGACAATGCCGCTTTTGAGCAAAATATAAGTGGCCACAACCTGAAAAAGAAATTTTATCCCCGGGGTGAGGGCTTTGAAGTCATCGAACAATCCCACCAGCAGCAAAATGGAACTGGCAAAAAGAATTCCCAGCAATTGTTGGTTAAAGGCAAACACCAGACTGATCGGAGAAATAAAGGAAAAATAAACGATCACCCCGCCCATGTAGGGCACGGGCTGGGCCTGATTTTTAAGTTTGCCATCAGGCTGGTCCAGGAGCTGATAGCGAAAAGCCACCCGTTGGGCCAAAGGCGTACCATAAATCGTTAAAAAGAAAGAAAGGATGAAGGTGAAAACAAGTATGACCTCACTCATGTTTTTTTATCTTTGCCCTTTTTTTCAATGCCCGCTTAAAAATGTTTCGGGAACGAACCATGGCGATTATAATTTTGGGAGAACGGATTGTCAATGCACCGACCCACAGAAAATCCTTGCCGATAATGAAAGGAAGCGCCCACCAGAAGTGGGCCAAGCGAAAATTCTTGATCAAGGTCAGATAGCGGTTTTTTACAAGATGAAAACGCAGGGGCGCGGGCCGCGCCAAAGCCAGGAAAAAACGTGACCACCATGTTTTTGTTAATGTGGCGCTGCGAAAATGATAAACCACGGCGGTGGGCGCAAAAAATGTTTTCAAGCCCAGGAGTTTGGCCCGCCAGCCGATATCAAAATCCTCCCAGAACATGAAAAAATCCTCGTCATAATATTCATTGTCGATCTTTAATTTCTCCAGGGCGTTCCTCGAAAATACAGTCGCCGCCCCGCAAACGGAAAACACCTCCCTTTCGCCAAAACAAGTCCGCGCCAGCTTTTGATTGAATCCGGCCTCACGGGGATACAGGGCCCGGGAACAGAGTTGACCGGCCGAATCAATGGTTTCGCGGTCAAAACGGAGAATGAGCGGGGAGAGCAATCCTGTTTGCGGGTGACCGCTAAAAAACTCCAAGACCCGGCGATTGAAATCGTCGGCCAGGAAGATATCGGAGTTTGCCACCAAAACCAGGTCGGAGTCTGCCTGGCGAATTCCCAAATTGGCTGCCGCGGCATAGCCGACATTAACAGGCAGTACTGTTTTTTTCAGCATGGGAAACATATCCATGACAGCCTGGGAATCGTCACTGGAGGCATTGTCTACAACGATCACCTGTTTAAAGGCAACCGTTTGCCTGAAAAGGGAGTCTAAATTCTGCTTTAAGAACTTTTCAGAATTAAAACTGACAACAACCGCGCTTATATTCAATTGGTTGCTGATTTTGCAGATCAGCTGCCGGCCGTCAGATCAGCCCCAATAACTTCCCGCCTTGCTTGAAACCTTTCAGGATGAAATCAAGGTCATCATCACTGTGGGTGGCTGTAAATGAAGTCCGGATCAGGGAATCCTCTGGGGGAACCGCTGGCGCGATGACAGGATTGGTGAATACTCCATAATCACGCAAAAACTGCCAAAGCATGAAGGTTTTTTCCACATCGTGAATAAAAACCGGAATAATGGGCGTTTCGGTGTTGCCGGTATGATAACCCATGGCCGTCAATTCCTTGTTCATGATCCGGGTGATTTCCCATAGGCGTTGGCGCCGCCATGGTTCGGCCTGAATGATTTCCAAAGCCTTGGACGCGGCCCCCAAAGCGGCCGGCGTGATCGAGGCGGAAAAGATCAACGCCCGGGCGTGGTGCTTGACATATTGGATGATCTTGCTGTCACCGACCACAAATCCTCCCAAAGAAGCGAAAGATTTGGAAAAGGTCGTCATGATCAGGTCAACCTCATCGACCAGTCCAAAATGTTCGGCCGTGCCCCGCCCCTTTTCACCCATGACGCCGACGCCGTGGGCGTCGTCGACCATCAGCCGCGTGTGGTATTTTTTTGCCAGTTTGACGATCTGGGGCAGGTTGGAGAGATCGCCCTCCATGCTGAAAACGCCGTCCACAATGATCAGCTTGCCTTTATCTGCAGGCTGATGGGCCAGTTTGTCTTCCAGGTCCTTCATATCGTTGTGCTTGAACTTGGCGATATGGGCGTAGGACAGGCGTACCGCGTCCATGATCGAAGCATGGACCATGCGGTCCAAAATGATGATATCATTGCGGCCGGCCAAAGCCGAAATGGCACCCAGGTTGGTCTGCATGCCGGTCGAAAAGGTAAGTGCTTCCTCTTTGCCCATAAATTGGGCCAATTTATTTTCCAACTCAACATGCAAGGAGTAGGTACCGTTTAAAAACCTGGAACCGCAAGTGGATGATCCATATTTTTCCACCGCAGCAATTGACGAAGCCTTTATCTTGGGGTCATCGAAAAGTCCAAGATAGTTGTTTGAACCGACCATGAGGATCTTTTTACCGTTGACCCACACATGATTGCCTTCCACCTTTTCAATCTCAGTGAAATAGGGATAGAGACCGGAGCTTTTGGCTTCTTCCGCCCGGGTGAATTCGTAGCATTTTTTAAAAACATCCATGTTTCACTCCTCGTTTGCATATTTAAAACAGATTATATAGAATTGCCCCATGAAAATACTTGTAACCGGAGGCACGGGATTCATCGGCAGCCATCTGATCAGGGAACTGCTCAAAGATAGCCGCAACCAGGTATACGCCCTTATTCGTGATGATAGCAAATTGGCAAGCTTTGATTTTAAAAATGATATTACCGCCATCCGCGGCGACCTGTTCCGCTCGGAACCATTTCCTGCCAATATTGAACTGGTTTTCCATCTGGCGGCTTTAACCAAGATCGTTTCTCCTCAAGAGTTCATTCACATCAATCATGAGGGCACGCTGTCACTTTTGGAAAAATTAAAACCGTTGAAAAATTTACAGAAAGTTATCCTGCTCTCTTCACTGGCTGCAGCCGGGCCCAATCGCGAACAGCCGGTTTTACGGGAAGAAATGCCGGCCCAGCCGATCTCACTGTACGGGAAAAGCAAACTGGCCCAGGAAGGGCTTTTTTTCGAGCAGTGCCCGGCCCCCCATATCATCATCCGGGCACCGATCGTTTTCGGACCCGGCGACATGGATATGCTGGAAGCCTTCCGCATGGTCCGCAAGGGAATGATTCCCGTACTCGGCAAAAAAGAACGGTGGTATTCCGTGATATACGTAAAAGATTTAGTGCGTGGCATGATCGCTGCCGCAGCCAGCCTTTGTCAAAACGAAGTTTTTTATATCGCCAATGCGCAACCCGTTGAATGGCAGAGTTTTCTGGAAGAAGTATCCCGGCTGTTGGGAAGAAAAAAAATAAGAAAAATCGTAATCCCGGAAATTCTGGGCCGGATCCTGGCTGAACTTTCCGAAATGCGCATCCGCGCCTTTAAAAGAAAGGCCATTTTCAACCGGGATAAATTTAATGAAATGAAATTTCCGGCCTGGGTGTGTTCGGCCGAAAAAATCGGCAATCTGCTTCATTTTCAACCCCAAATCCCCTTACTTGAAGCTTTGCAGGAAACGATCCATTGGTACCAAGAGCAAAAAATGCTATGACCGGGCTTCATTTTTTCTTGATTTTATAATTCCGGCGGGAAAAAAAATTGGCTGTGAATTTCTGGGTGGTTTTCACAGACCAGTTATCCTGAAAGAGCATAGTAAAAATCACTTCACCGCTGACGGTCAGACTGCCGATCAAGGCGCTTTCATTTAATTTGAAAGGGACTTCGATCTCTTTTTGCGGATCCAAAAAAATCCCCTCCTTTTCCTGGGTGGTCGGCAGGTTCAATTCCGAACCGGCAAAAAATATTTTTGAAAAGGACAGGCTTTCATTTTCGTCCAAGCGGATCATGAACTCAGGATTGGCGGATATCTTGATGCCACTGCGCACATCGATTTTGATCTTCAGCAGCCCATCATTGCCCTGAAGGATCGACCGAGGAGAAACCGTGCACTCGATCTTTAAAAAATCATCCTGGCATAATACATTGGAGAAAAACAAAAACAAGCAAATTATTAATAATACGCCATGTTTGGTCATCTTGCCTTAACGTGAATATACTATATTTCAGCCAAACTGTCAACCTGTCCCGCCCCGCAAGCATGTTCCCGGTTGAATTCCGGAGCAATCAGTGTTTGCGAACTTTGTTGGTGAGAATATCATGGAGAGATACCGGCAAAAAAAATTTTTCGATGGTTTTTTCAAGCATTTCCCAGACTTGTTTGGCCAAACAGGAGTCCCTTAATTCACATTTTTTGCCAAGCAGGCAATCAGCTAGCGATATCCGTTCATTGAAAGCGTCCATCAGCATCAGCAAAGTTATTTCTTCGGGCTTTTTATTCAACGCATAACCCCCGTAAATGCCCTGTACGCTTTTGATCAATCCGGCTTTTTCGAGCGGACCAGCCAATTTCCTGAGGTACTTCGGGGATACGCGCATGTCTTTTCCCAATCGGGTCGTATTCATTAGCTTACCGCTCTGGCCAATGGCGATCAACATGCGCAAACCATAACGGATCTTGGTATTGACTTTCATGCCTAAAAACATAACCTTTTTAGTATGATCTGTCAAATTTAAAATAATGAAATAAAAAAAAACCCCTTGTTTTTCGGGAAAACAAGGGGTTTTTATAATTATTTATCTTTGGTCAGGTCTTTCATGAATTGTTCGCTGGCCAATTTGCGCTTGCGAAGCTCCTGGAACTTGTTGATCATGACAGTGTATTCCTTGTCATACTTGGCCTGGTTCAAAGGCTCGGCGACGACTTTCTGTTTGTAAAGCAAGCCCATGTAGGCCCAGGGATCGGGGAAATTGGGGGAAAGTTCGGTGGATTTCCTCAAGTTTTCGAACCCTTTGTCGACAACCTGGATGCGCTCGACCGAGCCCATGACATCAGGCGGGGTTTGGTAGCTTTTGTTCCAGCATACCACTCCCAGGCGATAATAGGCGTCTGCCAGGAGAATGCTTTTCTCCTTTTCATCGAGATCGGATTCGCTGATTTTCGTGATCCTCAATTCGTGGTTTCGAATGGCATCGTCCCATTTTCGTTTATCCTGGAAAAAACCGGCCAGATAAAGATAGCCTTCGGGATCGCTGGGATTCAAAGCAATCCTTTTTTCATACATCTCAATGGCTTTGTCATACTTGCCGTTATTGTTGTAAAAACCGGCCAGGTTGTAATACGAAACAGGATCGTCAGGAGTGAATTTCTGCACTTGCAGGTAATACTTCTCAGCAAGATCAAAATTTCTCATTTTGTCGTTGATGTCACCCAGGGCCTGAACGATGTCTTTGTTTTCCGGATTCAGTTCCAAAGCTTTCTGAAGGTAGTCGGTGGCCTTTCTGCCGTATTCCATGTTTTTTTCCGAATCATCACCAGGCCTGTAAACCATAATGCAACTGGAACCGATATAATAAAAAGCGGCTTTCAGATTGGGATTAAGCTGTAGGGCAGCCTCGTATTCAGTGATCGCTTTTTTAAATTTTTCCTCGCCATAGTATCTGTTGCCTGTTTTAAAATGCTTGTTGGCTTTCAAATTGGATATTTTCAATTTGTCGCACGCAGTGAAACTGGTAATGATCAAGGTGGTCAAAAACATTATGAGCAGGCCCGACCATAGTTTTTTCATGAAAACCTCCTAAACAAGATAACTTTATAATTTAATATTGAGAAAAAGTCAAGTCGTTGAGGTTGTTTTTTTGGTGATTTCATTTTACCCGGTAGAACCAAAACAAAAAAAGCCACAGATCATGGATATAGGGGATCGCTTTGTTGTTCAGGAAAATTTTCGTGGTTTCATGATCTTTGACCAGTTCAAAGAGGTTGAAAAGGTCCTCGACCTCGGCCGGATAGAAACTGGCGTAAGCTTTATAAAAATCACCTTCGCCTTCCTCCATGAAATACTTGTTTTTTCTGGCCAGTTCCAGGGCTTTTTCAAAATTCTTTGAAAAGCGTTTTTGAAAACGGATTGTGATCTTGAATTCCCGGTTTGATTTGCGGGGATTCAGAATATTCTGCAGTTTTTCTTCCTGAATTTGCTGTCGGGCATCCATGGCCGGATTATAATACAGCCTGCCGCTTAAGTAAAGCCGGCAAGCTTTGTATTCCATCCTTGAGAAATCAGTCTTTTCCTTTTTAAGTATAATTGCCCTTAGCGGCCAGCATTTTCTCTCATGTAACGCTGTGGCTCTCGGGTTTGTTCAAATTTTTTTCAGCGCACAGTTATCGAGGGGAAGGGTGATCAACGCATCTTCAGGCGGGATACTGCGCTGCCAAGCGCCAGGAGTTCTTCATCATGACCAAAATTGGCGGCAATCTGGAGCCCAAGGGGCATCCCTTCTGCGGACGATCCAAATGGAATCGAGAGCGTTGGTACTCCTGCGTGAGTCCAGGGCAGGTTCATGATGGGGCTCCCCGTGGCAACCAATCCCAAGGGTGCGGGGCCGGGAGCGGAAGGTGAAATCCAGTAATTCGCACCGACTGCAGCCAATAATTTTTTGAGCTCGGTCCGCAACCGCAGGCACCCGGCACGGTCGCGCTCGAGTTGGGCGTTATCGAACCCTTGACCCATGCGGATAAGATCCGCGGTCGTTTCGGAGTATAGGTTTTCATATGCCCCGAACCATGAAGCGTGGATCCGGGCGATTTCGCAGGCAGCGATCCGTTGATGACGGTCGTTGATATCGACGATATCGCGGAAAGCTTTTGCTCGGATGACGTGGAAGCCTCCGTGACGCAGCGCTTCGACGGTATCGTAAAAAACCGACAGGGCCGCGGCTCCCGCTTGCTCAAGATACGGCCCTTCTGGTATAGCCAATATGGGATTCCCTGATGACTTCCTGGGAATTCCACAGTTCCGCTTGGATATTAAAAACGGAGCGGCAAGGGCCATATCTTCGGCAGTAGAAGAAAAAAGCCCTACATGATCGAGCGACGGCGAAAAAGCCACAACACCTGTGTTCAGCGAGCGGCCAAAGGATGGCTTGAACCCGGTGACGCCGCAGAATGCTGCCGGGCGGGATATGGAGCCTATCGTCTGGGTGCCCAGGGCAAGGGGACAAAAACCAGCGGCCACGGCTGCCGCGGAACCCGAGCTGGAACCTCCAGGCGTGCGGTTGGTATCCCAGGGATTTGTCGTGGTTGCGGGAGAAAAATATGCGAACTCGGTGCATGCGGTCTTACCCAGCACCAGGCAACCCGCCAGTTTTAGAGCCGTCACCGCGGCTGCTTCAGGCATTGCGAACAATTCGGGCGGAAGTCGGGAACCGGCCCTGGTCGCGAAGCCGGCAACCGAAAAAAGATCTTTCACTCCAAGCAGGGCTCCGAACAACGGCGGGCGGGATTCGGGATCAGGATAACAGGCCTGAAGAGCGCGCGCCTCGGCGAGAAGCCTCTTTTTACGGTTTTCTTCCGGGACAAGAGCCAATATTTCCGGTTCTGCGACATCGATGAGTTCGCATGTTTCAATAATATGATTTATTAGCTTCCTTTTCCCCGATTTGAGTTCCGCTGTAAATTCCCTGAGGCTAAGCGGCGAGAAAAAAAACATCCTACAGGACGCCTTCACTTTTGAGTCGTTCTATCTCCTCGTCCTCCAGGCCGAGTAGCGAACGAAGCAACTTGTCCGTGTGTTCCCCGATTTCCGGGGCCGGTGGACGGTCGGGGCATTCCGGGATGCTTTCCATCTTAATCGGATTCCCCGGAATGATGATTTTCCCGGCAACCGGGTCATCCACGGTTACGAACATATTACGAGCCTTGAGCTGCCTGTCTTCCAACACCTTGTCTATGGTATTGACCGGAGCGCAGGGCACGCCCGCGGTTTCGAGAAGGGCGAGCCATTCCTTCAATTGCTTAACCGCGAACATTTTTCCCAGCTCGGCTTCCAGTCCTGATATGTTCATGGTACGGTCCCCGTTGCTGGAGTACCGGGGATCCACTGCGAGGTCTGGCCTCTTTATAGCCGCGCAGAATGTGTTCCAGAGAGCGTCATTACCTACGGCGACAACAAACCAGCCATCGCTGGCCTGGAAGGCCTGGAATGGGGTAATCGTCGGATGACGCGTGCCCAAGGGGGCGGGCGGTTTCCCCTCTACCTGATAGCGGACAAGGGCGTTCTCCAGGATCGCCAGCTGGCAGTCCAGCATGGAGACATCCACCTTTTGGCCTTTCCCCGTTTTTTCCCTCTGGTAAAGAGCACTGACGATCCCGGTAGAGGTAAAAATCGCAGCAGTGATATCTCCCATGGAGAGTCCCACGCGCGTGGGAGGAGAATCAGGCCAACCAGTTATGCTCATGACCCCACCCATGGCTTGCACGAGGATGTCGTAGGCGGGGCGCAGCGAATCCGGGCCCGTGTGGCCGAAGCCGGAAACCGCGGCGTATATAAGGGCGGGATTATCCTTCTGCAGGACATCCCAACCCAGCCCCAGTTTCTCCATGGTGCCCGGCCGGAAATTCTCGACCAGCACATCGCACTTTTTCGCGAGGTCGCGAAGCAGCTTCTTGCCGGCTCCGGTCTTGAGATTGATCGCAACGCTTTCCTTACCCCGGTTCACGTTCAGAAAATACAGGCTTTTCCCATTCTTAAAGGGACCGAAGCTGCGCGAATCATCACCCGTAAGCGGGACTTCGATCTTTACAATTTCCGCCCCGAGGTCCGAAAGCATCATCGTGCAATAGGGGCCGGCCAGCACCCGGGTAAGGTCGAGGACACGTACTCCGGCTAAGGGTTTTTGCATGCATGTCTCCTGGTCTTTTTAATTTTTCCTGGCTTCTTCGTGGAGCCAGGCGGCGCGGGCGCCCGCGATATCCCCGAACTTGGTCAGCTCGCACTTCGCTTTTTTGGCCATGAGATTTTCATATCGATCATCTTCGACGAAGGCCACGATGCGGCTGATGCTGGACTCACCATCCACGAATCGCCACGGGAAGCAGCCTACCGTGCAGCGTTGGTTGAGTAGCAGGTCAATATCGCCGCCCAGGCATTCAGCATGGATGATATGCTCGCAAAACATCTCGATATGCATAAGTTGGTACTTATCCTCGCTGAATACTTCCTCGAGGCCCTTGCCGAATTTTTTCCTGAAATGTTCGTCGCAGCTCTTGGCCTGCCTGGGCATCCAGTCCCTGATCTTTGTGTTCATCGGATGATCGGCCGAACCGCAATCAACCCCGATCCATCTGAGCTTCTTGCGCTTGGCCCACTCGGCGAATTCCCTGTCCGGCCCGGGATGCTTGATCATATAGCGTATCTCGTCCCCGGTGGGCTGGTCCCATCCGTAATGGTGAAAGCCCGTGTGAATTATCAGGATATCGCCCTCCTGCACTTCAACGCGGTCTTCCACCATTTTAGAGGTATAGATATCGTATTCCTGAGCGCAATCGGAAAGATCCACAATGGCCGCGTCATGGACCAGGAAATCCATGTCCAAGCTGGCAATATCCTTTCCGGGGGTATAGAAATGGATCTCGCCGTCAAGATGGGTGCCAACGTGGTTCGAGTGGGTCACGAGCTGGCCATTGGCTCCGTTGGGAGCGAGACGCTTGAAATACTTCATCTCGAGCGGTTCATAGGTAGGCCAGGGGGGGGTGCCGATGCCGAGCGGAACGGTCAAGTCGATTATTTTCATGTTTCCTCCAGTTTAATGGCGCGGGACCTTTTGGCCGACGACCGCAGCATTCGCCCCGATGCCCTGCAGCTCGCCCGAGTTTCCGCCAGCGGCCGCAATTTCCGTTTACACATATCTCTGCGCAAAAGCGACAATCGCATCGAAGAAAACGTTCTCCGGCGGTTTCACGAGGCCGGCCCCAACCATGCCGATGCCCGGCTCCTTGTGGGCGATCCCGGTATTGATCGCCGGCAGTATCCCGGTTTCCACGACTTTCCGCACGTCAATGCCGGTCGGTGTTCCCCTGAAATTTAGCGCCGGTATCTGGTAGGCATCGTTTTCCGTAATACAGATTTCGTACATCCTTCTCGTAATGTCCAAGGAATCCTGCGGAGATCCTCCCACGAATTTGACGATAGCGGGGGCGGCGGCCATGGCGAACCCCCCGATGCCGGCAGTCTCAGTGATGACGGAATCGCCAATATCCCGGGCGGCATCCGCCGCCGAAAACCCCGGCAGGTACAGGCCTTCCACCATGCCTGCCGGTCCCGTGAACCAGCGCTCGCCCAGCCCGGAAACCCTGATGCCGAACTCTGTACCGTTTCTGGCCATGGTGACTATCATGCTCGATCCTTCGATCCCCATGGCTGGGTCCAGGGAGCACTTGGCCGACGGCATCGAGAGGTTCAGGAAAAAGTGATCGTTGGCATTCATGAATGCCAATGCCTTGGAGAGCCTTTCCCTGGGCTCGTCAAGGAGGACGATGTAGGGAGCGAGCTCGCGGATGATGATCGAAGTGCCGGCGCGATTCCTGTTGTGGCCATCGTCACCCATTTGCAGGATCTGGGCGATGATCGTCTTCATATCCATGGGGCCATGGAGTCCCAGCGCCCCCGCAAGCACCGGCGCGAGCTCGTCACGCATCCAGCGCAAACGGACCAGCACTTCTTCCGAATAGGCACCGTACCTGAGGACTTTCCCCAAACCCTCGTTCAGTGTACAGAATGCGCGGTTCCCGAACGCCTTGTTTTCCAGTATCCAAACCGGCATTCCCGAAGTAATCACTCCCGCCATGGGACCCACGGACGCATGGTGATGACAGGGCTCGAAGTCAATTTCTCCCGAAGCGGCAAGACGCGCCGCCTCACCTGCGTCCTTGGCCAGGCCTTCGTATAGAAGTCCTCCCATGACAGCTCCGCGCATGGGACCGCACATCATCTGCCAAGTTACGGGCGGGCCCGCGTGGAGGATGAGATTTTTCCTCATACCGGGCACTACGTCCCGGGCGAGGCCTATGCCCACAACAGTGGGCTTGGCTGCAAGAACCCTGGACACTGCTGCATCGTTGGCCTTATCGATATCGACCTTGGAGGACAAGGCAATGGCATCGAGAGCGGCCAGGACCTTGCTGTCCCCTCCGGCCGGGGGTTTCCAGTCCACCTGGACGACGGGAAGGCCCGCGCCGGATAAATTTCGCGCGAATGACTCAAGCCCCAGGTTTACTACGGACAGGTTCCCCAGGAAAAGCTTGCTTACGGGTTCGAAATTCATTTTTTCACCGTAGCGCCGGCGCGCACGGCACGAATGATTTCCAGAGCTAGCAGCGCGGCGCGGTAATTGGACGGCATCACGATGACGCCCGCGCCTTCCAGCCTCGAGGCCTGGGCCGAAAGTCCTTGCGGATCCGCCGGGGTTCCAGTGACAGAAGCCACAACGATCAAGTGCCCGCCCCGCTTCTTCGCCGCGGCCTTGGCCTGGCCGATTGCTTCGAGGCACGCTCCCGCTGGATCCGGGTGGGATCCGTAGCCCAGCACAAGATCGAGGAGGATGACTGCGGTCTCTTTGTCCTGTCCGTCCTTCAAAATGCGATCTATGCGCACGCCGGGATCTATCATCGGATGCGGCTTCCCGATCGTGAAATAATCATCACCCAAATCACTGACGACATTGCCCTCGGAAACACGCGGATCGATCGGCACAAAGGCGGGATCGACGTGGATGTTGGATTGTACGTCTCCCAGTGTACCATGAAGAATGAATAGGGCTTCGTCGCAGAGCGTGCCGCCCGTGTAGAGGCCGCGTACGTATTTTTGTCCAGGCAGGAGGAGTTTTGCCTCTTGGAGCGCCCTGGTGCGAATGGCAGTCATGTCTACGACTCGATCCGCAATCCTGACCCTGGCCGCAGACGCGTCGCGCGCCCCGGAAGCGAAAGCACAAGCCAGGAGCGCCGTTTCCTCGAGACTGGAGGCGAAGGCGAGGTTTCCATCGTCTTGCCGCTCACAGGCAAGTCCCAGGAAAAACGCTACAGCGGGCTTTCCTGCCGTTTTGAGCGCCGCAATCACTTGGGCTGCGATTTCGGGAACAGGCGGTTTAGAGACAACGACGAGGACTTTCGTCCCCTGGTCATGCTTGAATGCTTCCAGCGCCAAAAGCGTCGTCATGCCGGCCACCCGGGCATCCTTGAGATCACGGCTGCCGGTACCGATAGCTTGCGAGACTCCCGAACCGAAGCGGTCGATGAGGCAAGACACTTCCTGAAGGCCCGTGCCTGAAGCAGCCACGATGCCCACTGGCCCCCGGCGCACGACATTGGCGAAACAAATGGGGTTCCCGTTTATGATCGCAGTTCCGCAGTCCGGCCCCATGAGCAGGAGCCCCTTTGAGACGGCCAGGCGCTTCAGGTTTATCTCATCGTCCAGCGGAACATTGTCTGAGAAGAGCATGACGTGGAGGCCGCGCTCGAGAGCTTTCCTGGCTGCCCGCGGCGCATGGAGACCCGGAAGCGAAATCAGGGCGAGATTGGCCTCCGGCAGTACTTTCAGGGCTGAAGCGAAGGAGCCCGTATGCGCCAATCCGGCGGCAACGCCGGCTGCAGGATCCTTTTTACGGTTGATAATCGCCAGGGCTGCGGATACGGCCTGGTCGGCGGCCTCGCCGGTTTCGGCATCGAGGGCGATCAAGAGATCGTTCGGGCGCGCCAGGGACAGTTGCGCCTCCGCGAAACCCAAGCCGACGAGCAAATCAAGGTTCATGGGCGTTGCCATGGCCACAACCGCTTCCCTTATGCCCTTGGTTTTCTTGAGTTCGTGGGTGGCGAGCATGAGGAACACGGAGTCGTAATAGGAATCCTTACGGACCGTGATCTTTTTCATTCATGCTCCCATATAAAACATTCTAACACAAACGAATATCATATCATCAACAAGCGCTCCGCGGATTCCTTTGAGGCACCGAAAAGGAATCCGAGCAGGGCATCCGATCCCGATGTCGCGCCATGGCTAAGCGTTCTCTCCACGGCTTGATTCAAGCCGGATAAATTTTCTGCAGTGCAAGATGCCGCCAGCGCCGTGCCCAGTCCGGTGAGATGCGCGGGGAAAACGCCAGCAGCGGATCCGAGCAGCAAAGCCCTGCCCGCCGCAGTTGTTCTCGGGAAACAATCCGCGGGAATCTTTGACGTGTTTTCAGCTAATTCTTCCGTGAGGCGGCGCGCGAGCAGGAAACCGGAAATGAAATCATCACCGGCAGGGGTCGTTCCGGGACCGAAGCCTGCGAGATTCCAGGGGAAACCTGACTTGTCATTCAAGGACGAAATGAAGGTTTCCCTGTAGGCTCCTTCACGGAACATGCTCTGCGCTGGAAGGCGCCGTTTCAACAGGTTTTCCATGAAGAAGAGCGCGTCACGGATCAACCACGGCTTTCTTTTTATATTAGCGCGGATCGTTTCTGCCGCGGCCGCCAGCTCCGTCCGGGAGTCCCAAAGCGGATTTCCGGAAACGACAATGATGAAAGGCCCGATACGCAGGGTAGCCTTCTCAAATCGGGACAATTCATTCACGTGGATTGCCTCCCTCGCCCACGACAGCAGCGGCTCGAAATCCCCGTCGGGTAAAATGAACGAGCGTGCTTCCGCGCGCGCGGGATCCCCCACGATCGACACGAACGCTCCATCGCCGTGGAGCAACGAAAGAGCGTTGTCGTGGACTCCGACCAGAGGGGCGGACCACGATCCGCCGGGCATGAGACAACCGGCGCGAGCGTCGTTTATGATTGCCAGATCCGTCATAACGTGCATGTGAACTTTGTCATCGGTACAAAAAGCGGTCCCCGTGAATATCGCCTTTTCTTCCTTCTTCCCCCAAGGTCAGTCCGCGACCGAAGGAATATCCTTCACGGACCTGCATGAGCCGAGCGGAGACTTGGTTATCCAGTTGTCTATGGGCTTTTTGTTCCGCAGTGCCCGCCAAACGTCTTCGAACCGTATGGGCATATGGAGGATCTCGGCGCCGGTGGCTTTCCGCAAAGCGTTGCCGAGCGCGGCGGCCACGGATATCATGGAATGCTCTCCAACTCCCCGCGCTCCGTAAGGACCGTCGATCTGTGCCGTCTCGACGACGAAACACTCGACCTCGAGGGGCAGGTCCTTGGCGGTCGGGATCTTGTTATCAGTGAAGGATGGATTAAGAAGGCGCCCTTCCTTGTCATATATATAACCTTCGCACATAGCTGTTCCCAGTCCCTGCATCATGCCGCCGATGGCCTGGCCACGCACCAATTCCGGATTCACGGCCTTGCCCACGTCGAAGGCACTCGCAATTCTGAGCACGCGGTATTCGCCGGTTTCCAGGTTAGCCTCCACTACCATGCCGTGGGCGCCGAAGGTCCAGTTCAAGGCGGGATGGCCCTCTCCCGTTTCCTTGTTGAGGTTGGTCAGGCCCTGGGCGATGTACTTGCCGACCCCGATAAGCGGACCGCCGATGCCGTTGCCGTTGGGCATCATATAGCCTACAGCCATGGAGGAAAAAGAGATAGACCTGGCAGGATGATGCCTCAGGAATACCTTGTCGCCGTCGTGGCCCAGGTCGCGTAGGCCGACATGCAACACTTCGGCCGCCACGGCATAAGCTTTCTTGAGAAGGTCTTCCGCTGCGATGATGGCGGCGTTCCCGGAGAGGAAGAGGCCTTTCGACGCCACCGTCTGCCAGTCGTAGGGGTCCTTTTCCGTATCGCAATCAAAAGATATCTTGACTTTCTCGAGGACGAAACCCAGACGTTCCGCCACGATCTGGCGAATGGAGGTATAGGTGCCCTGGCCCAAATCCGTGAGAGCCAGGTTGACCGTAACCGAACCATCCTCGTTCATCTTGATGATGACCGCAGTGGCGGTGAAGGGCGGCATGGCCGGGGCTTTCTGCAGGGCTGCGATGCCCTTGCCGATTTTCCACCCGGTACGTTTCTCCCGTCCGGCTTCTTCCTTGGTGATCTTGCCGTAGGAAATTGCCGCGGCCACCGTATCAATGCATTTCAATACCGACCCCGAATGTTCAGTCAGCTCTTCGCCGGTTAATGTTCTGGAACCCGGGCGCAGGGCGTTTTTGCGCCTGAACTCCAGCGGGTCCATGCCTATGGCCAGGGCGAGGAGCTCCATATGCCGCTCGATGGCCCAATGGAATTCGACGTGCCCGAAGCCCCGGTAAGCCGTGCCGAACGGTTTGTTCGTATAGATGGTATAAGCGTCTATCCAGGCGTTCGGAATTTCGTAGGGACCGGAGGCTGAATATCCGGATGCCCTGGTTACGTTCACGGCATAGTCGGCATAGGCGCCCGAGTCCCAGTACATGGTCATATGCTGGGCCAGGATCTTGCCCTCGGAAGAGATACCGGTCCTGATCCTGTACGTGAGTGCGCTCCGGCAAGGCAGCAGTGAGAACTCCTCTTCACGGCTCGCCTGGAATTTCACCGGCCGGCCACCGGCTTTCCTCGAGAGCACTGCACAAAGTGGTTCCACGCCAATGCCCGCTTTGCCCCCGAAGCCGCCGCCCACATAGGGGATGATCACCCTTACGTTATTGTGTGGAAGCGAAAAGGCGTGGCAGAACAGGTTCCGCACCGTGAAAGGAGACTGGGCGCTCGTCCAGATGGATACTTTGTCTCCGCTCGACCACTTGACGATGGCCACATGGGTTTCCATGGGAACGTGCTGCACGGATGGACAGGAGTATTCCCGTTCTATGATCCATGCCGATTCGGCAAAACCCTTGTCCACGTCACCCTTCCTGAGCTTGGTGTGATTGGCGATATTACTGCCGGGTTTCGGCGTGAACGCAGCAGCGACATAAGAATAGGAGCCCAGGTCCGGGTGCACCAGGGGCGCATCAGGCTTCAGGGCATCCATGTGGTGGAGCACGGGAGGAAGTTCTTCATAGTCCACAGTGATGGCCTCGACGGCAGCCCGAGCTATCTCAGGGGTATCGGCTGCCACGGCGGCAACGGCCTCACCATAGTGTCGCACTTCCCCCCTGGCGAGTATGTACTTGTCCACGACATAGAGGCCGAGCCTGTAAGCAAGTTCCTCCCCCGTGATGACGGCCCTGACGCCTGGGATCGCTTGGGCTTTGCCCGAATCGATATTCCTTATGCGGGCGCGGGCGTGCGGGCTTTTCTTGACCTGGGCATACAGCATCCCGGGAAACTTCATGTCGCTGACATATACTGCTTCTCCTGTCAGCTTCTCGGTATCGTCAACTTTTTTCTCGGATTTTCCCACATACCTCAGCGCTTCGGGTTTAAGATCATCAAACATGTTTGAGCTCCCCTTTCAGGTCGCCTTGGCCGGTCAAATCGAGCACAGCTTCAATAATCTGTGTATATCCGGTACACCGGCAGAAATTCCCCTCGATGGCTTCCTTGATGGCCTCGGGCGTCGGTTTCCCATTGTGGCGAAGGAGCTCCTTCACGGACATGACCATCCCCGGAGTGCAGAATCCGCACTGCACGGCATGATTTTTTTCGAACGCTTTCTGGATATCCGAAAGGCCGAAGCTTCCTGCTTGGCCTTCTATCGTCTCAATTGAAGCGCCGTCCGCCTCCGCGGCCAGGACCAGGCAGGCATTGACGACCTTGCCGTTCAGGAATACCGTACAGGCCCCGCATTCCCCCATGCCGCAGCCTTCCTTGGTGCCCGAGAGGCCCAGATCGTCGCGGATGAAATGAAGGAGAGTGCGGTGTTCCGCGACATCCCTTTCGTACTCCAGACCATTGACAGTAACTTTTATTTTCATCATTTTATCTCTTGCCATAGACGCCGGATATACGTACTTGCCATGAAAGCGCGATACTCTCCGCTCGCTCGAATATCGTCGATGGGCTTGATGGCGGCAAGTACCTTGACTATGGCCGCATCCACCCCGTCCTTGTCAAGCATGCCATCGACAAGCACTGGCGTCGGAGCGGCCGAGCTTACGCCGAATCGAATGCCGTTGTTTCGTCTTACCATCAACACCCCGATAATGCCGAGATCATGGCCGGCGATGCGCTTGAGTTTGAGATAGTAACCGCGCGCCCCGGCGGCAGAGGCGGGGATGATGATTTTTTCAAGGAATTCGCCTGCTTTAAGGACCGTATGCTTCACCCCAGTAAAAAACTCACTGAAAGGCACTTGCCTTGTCCCCGAAGCCGATTCGAGCACGGCAAAGGCGTCAAGGCACAGGAGGGCGGGAGCCATATCAGCGCAAGGAGACGCGTTGACCACGTTCCCGGCCACGGTGGCCCGATTGCGAATCTGGTGGGAAGCTAGCTGACGGGCGCAGTCGCAAAGGACCGGGAAAAGTTCCCGTGCCTCCCGGCAGCGCAGCACGTCGTTGATAGTGACGGCGTTTCCCATAACAAGCCCTTCAGACGCGCTCCAAGCGATACTGTCGGCGCTCTGTATCTTCTTCGCATCGATAACGACGGCAGGCCTGATATTGCCGTCGCGAATATTGGGAAGCAGATCGGTGCCTCCGGCCAGTATCTTGCCGTCATCCCGGTGATCGTCCAAAAGCCTGATCATTTCAGAGGCCGTTTTCGGGGCCCGGTAGCGGAATTCATAAAGCATCCCGTTTCCCTCCTGCTCAATATCCTGCCGGGCGGACCATCGCCGGCTTCTCGTCCAGGCTATAGGACGATGGCCAAGCCGGAAAACTTGGTCCCGATCCGGAGATCTGGCAATATTTTTCTGAATGGGCGATTCATGGTCACGATTTCGACTATGCCGTTGGTTTAACCGGCGTTTGGTTTGGCCCCAACCGGCTCATAGGAAAATCAATTTCACCCATGACGAGATTTTAGGAGAAGTAAAATGATATGTCAACCGACAATTGGGGATTTTTTACTGGCCCGGCCGCGGGTTAAAGAAAATTAAATGAATGATTTTATCGTTCTTTGGCGGTTTTATCTGCCAGCATTTTCTCCCAGGTCGTGCGGAAGATCTCCGGCATGTTCAGGTGGTAGGGGCATTTTTGCACGCACTGCCCGCAGGCAATACAATCCTTGTAGGTCTTGGCCATCGCGCCAATCCTTTCCCATGCCCAGTCCTGCAGATCGTAGAGAAAATAATAATTTTTCAGGACATGCAAAAAAGAGATCGGAAGTCCCTGGGGACAGGGCATGCAGTATTCGCAGCGCCGGCAAAAACTATCGCCTAACCGGTCCTTTTCCTTCTGCAGCCGGGCGGTTTCCTCAAGCGTCAATGGCGACAGGTCGGCCAAAACCGCCACGTTCTCCTCGATCTGTTTTTCCGAATCCATGCCCGGGATGGCCACGTCAACTCCCTGGTTGAAAATAAAGCGGAAATTCAAATCGATCTCCGAGATATTGCCACCGCCTATCGGCTTCATGGCGATAATACCTATCTGCCTCTGGCGCGCCATGGGGATGAGTTCTTGCATGGCTTCGGTTTCCATAAAATTGCAGGGGACCTGAATTGTTTCAAAAGCAAAGCGCTCAAGGGCCATGGTCACGATCCTGGGCTTGTGTCCGGAAAGTCCGATATGGCGGATCTTCCCCTGCTCTTTGGCCTTGATCAGCCCGGCCACAGCTCCGTGGACAGCAAAGATTTTTTCCAGATCGCCTGCACTGGCAATGTTATGACATTGGTAAATATCGATATAGTCGGTTCGCAATTGCTTCAAGCTGGCTTCGATATCCGTCAGGACCGTTGCCGCGTCACGATTGAAAGATTTGCTGGCGATGATTACCCGAGTGCGATAGCGGGGAAGGACCCGGCCGAATTTGCTTTCACTATCGGTATAAATGCGGGCAGTATCGAAAAAATTGATCCCCGCCGCCACGGCTTTTTCCAAGACCCGGTCCGACTGCTTCACATCCAGGCGCTGTATCGGGATCCCCCCCATGCCCATCTTCAGGACTTTTATTCCTGCGGCGACAACACTCGTTTTTTCGGCCAATTCCGACTGCATGGCTTCAGGCATACAAATCCAATTCCCGCTCACCAAGCATACGGTAAAACAGATTCAAGGGAAAACCCATAACATTGAAGAAACAGCCGTCGATCCTTTCGACAAAAATAGCTGCCCGCCCCTGAATGGCATAGGCGCCAGCCTTGTCCATGAAATTTTCGTGGTCAAGATAAAAATTGATTTCCCTTTCTTGAAGCGGCTTGAAATAGACATGGGTTCTGGAAATGGCAAAACGGGTATCGCCCTGATACATAAGGGCCAGGCCGGTCAAAACCTCATGGCGCTGACCGGAAAGCTGGTTCAACATCCTGAAGGCATCGTCACGATCCGCGGGTTTGCCGATCAACGAATCATTAAGCAGAACCACGGTATCGGCGCTGATGAGCAAATGGGAGAAATGTTTTTTTTTATACACCTCAATGCCCTTGGAGATGGTCACCCTTTCCAAAAAAGCATCGATCGCTTCAGCCGGCCTTACCACCTCATTGATATCCGGGGGGATGATCTCCGGGTTCAGGCCAATCAACTGCAGCAATTCTTTCCGCCGCGGCGAAGCGGAAGCCAATACGACTTTCATATTTTAAAGAACTCTTTGATCTTGCATTCGTAAGGAGTCGCGACAGCCAGTTTTTCTCCTCTTTGCAAAAATTGCTTCAGTTCCACCAGGGATTTTATCTTGTGCGTATCAAAAATTTTAAAAATGGTTTTGGGCCCGATCCCCTTGATCTGAGACATGCCAAATAAACTTTCGGGAAATTCAAAAAGCAATTCATCTAAAATTTTCAGGGAGCCGAGGATGACCAGATCTTCCACTTTCTGAGCCAGAATTTTCCCAATACCCTCGATTTTCGTCAGATCCTCTCCAGCCAAAAGTATGTCTTCAATGGCACCCGGCAATTCACGGATGCTTTTGGCCGCCTTGAAATAGGCACTGACCTTGAATTCATTTTCGTCTTTCAGGGAGAGGAAAAAAGCCGCTTTATCAAAAACATTGGCAATTTCCTGGTTGGTCATTTTTGAAATCTTTTATGAATGCTTTTTTCTCGCGTGAATTTCATCAATCCAATCATAGCAAAATTCTCATTAAAAGTAAATTTGACATTAGCGCAAATCTTGAATAGAATTCGGCCATGCATAAGATTGCCTTTTCGGGAATCCCCGGCAGCGGCAAAACATCTATTTGGGCCGAAGTGAAAAAATTGCTGTCTCTGAAATTTCGCGTGGAGGAAGTTCCGGATCTGAAGCTGAACAGCCCTTTTGATTTCGACCAAAAAGCCGGTTTTGTCAGCCAATTTTATTTCATCAGCAACCAGATCAACGAAGAGAACATCCGCTCGCTGGCTCATCCCGATTTCCTCCTTTGCGACGGTTCGCTTCTGGATCAATGGCTGGAATGGCAGCGATTCCTGACTGAAAAAAAAAGCATCGCCCAGCTGGCGGAAAAAAGCGCTCTTATGGAAAATCTTTTCCGGTTCTGGATGCCCACCTATACCATGACGTTCCGCATACGCCTGGACGCGAAAATATTGGAAAAGAGGGCTCCCAAGACCGGATTGCGCAAATATCCTCTGGAGCGCTGCCCGCAGCTGGATGAACTGTATGACCGCATCATTGAGCAAAACCGGATCCAAGCCAGCGATATCTGGAATCATCAATCGGTTGACGAAAGCGCCCAGGAAGTCATGAAACAGCTTGCGAACTTGAAGTTGATTTGAAAAATCCTTTTCCGGCAAGGTGATCTCAGGAGGAGAAATTGCGGGTCAAATTGGCAGGTTTTAATATCGACTCAGGCATAATGGAACAACTGGATCCTCACGGACGCAGGCATCTCACGCCGGAAACGATCAGCGCCGCCTACGCCCGCATCAGCCGCAGCCCGCTGTCCATCGACCAGCTAAGAAAAAAAGCCTGCCTGGACGTGGAAAAAGCCAGAAAATCGAATCAAAAGATCATTTTTGAAATGGGCCACCATTCCGTGGCTGAACACGCGGTTTTCAATTTCGACATCATGGGGGTTTCCCGATTGGCTTTGGAAGAAATCGAAAAATTACGCCTGGTTTCCTATACTGAAAAATCACAGCGTTATGTCACGCTTGATGGAGATTTTATCACTCCAGCGGAATTAAAGTCCCCGGCATTGAAAAAAGTTTTCCGGGGAACCATTAAAAAGCAAAATCGTTTTTATTTCAAAGCCTTTGCCATATTAAATAAAAGGCTGCAGGATCAAAACCGGGATTTGACCGGAAGTGTTCCCGGCCGGAACCTGGTTGAGGGCTGGGCCAAAGAAGACGCCCGCTATATTCTTTCGCTGGCCACCAGTGGCCAGGTCGGCATGACCATCAATGCCCGCAACCTGGAACACCTGTTCCGCCGCTTGCGCCTCAGCCCCAGGGAAGAAGTACGAAAACTCGCTGAAAAATTATATGCCCTGGTGCTGCCCATCGCCCCGTCCATCATCCTTTTTCCCGCACCATCCATTTTTGAGCATGAAGCTTTTTCCGCTATAGACAAGTGTTTTCGCCCCATTACCCACAAAGCGGAAGCATGTTTCAGCCTTGAGCCCGAGATAATTTTCTGTACGGAAAACAGCGACGATCTGATCCTGGCTTCCCATTTGTGTATCAGCCAAAATCAAGAATTTGCCCGGGCCATGGCCACGGTTAAAAAAATGAACGGCGCGCAAAAAAAACTCATGTTCATGGATTTTTTCCGCAAGATCCAATTTTTCGACGCTCCGCCGCGGGAATTCGAAATGGCCGACATCACTTTCCAGGCCATCGTCAGCGCAGCCAATTTTGCCCAGCTGAAACGCCATCGCATGGCCACCCTGCTGTCCGGGCCCTATATCCCTGAATTGGGCAACACCGTGCCGGCCAGCGTGACCGCCGCCGGTCTGGAAAAAGAATTTCGCCAGATTGTCAACACAACCAATAGCGCCTATTGCCAAATCCAGGAAATATCCAGCGCCGCAGCCGATTACATCCTGACCAATTCCCATTGCCGCCGCGTGCTGATGAAAATGAACCTGAGAGAGATGTACCATTTTGTCAGGCTGCGCGACGACGCCCACGCCCAGTGGGACATTCGCAACCTGGC
>SPCN01000270.1 GCA_004525465.1 Chrysiogenales bacterium
AAAAATGCTGCGGTCGACCCGGTACGTATCCGCGACATCGAAAAAAAGGTCAAGCACGATGTTATCGCCTTCCTGACTTCGCTGGAAGAAGCCATTGGCCCGGATTCGGCTTACGTGCACAAAGGCATCACTTCCTATGACGTTGTGGACACGGCCCTGTCGCTGCTGATCCAGGAATCATTGGACATAGCTGTGGCCAAGAGCGGGGAACTGGCAAAAATTCTTCTGGAAAAGGCGTTTGCTTATAAAGACCTGCCGGCCATCGGCCGCACCCACGGCATCCATGCCGAACCCATCGCTTTCGGCTGCAAATTTTTGATCTGGCACGAGGAGATGGAGCGCGACCGCCAGCGGCTGCTCCGGGCCAAAGAGATTACGGCGGTGGGAAAAATATCCGGTTCGGTGGGGACCTACATCCATTTCCCCGCCAGCGGCGAGGAAAAGGCCCTGCATAAGCTGGGGTTACGCGCTTGCCGCGTTTCTTCGCAGATTATCCAGCGCGACCGCCATGCCGAAGTCATTTGGGCCCTGGCCCTGCTGGGAACCAGTCTGGAGAAGATAGCTGTGGAGATCCGCCATCTGCAGAAAACCGAAACGCTCGAAGTTGAAGAGCCTTTCAGCCACGGCCAGAAAGGGTCATCCTCCATGCCCCACAAGCGCAACCCTGTCCGCTGCGAGCGCATCTCCGGACTGGCCCGGATATTGCGTGGCCACGCTGCCGTGGCCCTGGAAAACAATATACTCTGGCATGAGCGCGACATATCCCATTCTTCGGCGGAACGGGTTATCTTCCCCGATGCCTTTCACCTGGCTGTTTTCATGCTCGATGACATGATCGACATCTTGAAAAACCTGGCTGTGTATCCGGAAAACATCCGCCGCAACCTGGATCTGACCCACGAGATTTATTTTTCGCAAAGGGTCTTAACCCTGCTGGTCGACAAGGGTGTGGCCCGCCAACGGGCGTATGAGTTGGTCCAGGACCAGGCCATGAAGTCCTGGCAGGAAAAACGCAGTTTCCGCGAACTGGTCATGGCTGATGCTGGAATTCGTGCCGTCTGTTCCCCGCAGGAGCTCGAGAAGGTTTTTTCTCTTGATGGATTGCTTGCCGGGATCGCTGGAATATTTGAGCGCTTTGCCAGGGAAAAATAAAGCTGGCCATGGCCCTGGCAACGATCGATTCGGTTCTGGAGCAGATCGACGAACTGGTAAGGAATGCCGCCGACCATGACGATCTGCGGTTCCGTCTGCGCCTGGAAGAACTGGTTAAAATAGGAGGCCGGGACACCGAAAATGCCATTGCCCATTACCTGACCGGGAATTACGTCAGTGTGCCCACCCGCCTGAACCTGGTGCGCATAGCAGGCTACATCCGCAGCACGGCCTTCCTGGTGCCGTTGAGTAAAGTCATTGAATTTGGCAAAGATGAACGGCTGCGGGAGGCGGCCATTATAAGCATCTCCAAATACAACGACCGCCGCGCCCTGGATATCCTGGCCCGGGCCCTGGAAAAAAACAAGAACAGGCAATTGCAGGAGACGATCGCCGGAGCGATCAACCGCATCAAGCATAACAACCCGCTGTTGATCATGCTGCCCCGGTTTCTGCAGGGCGGCAAGAACAACGAAGATTTTCTCATTACCGTGAAGGTTTTCAAGAAGATACTAAGCCCGGCCGACGCCAAGGGCTTCATCTCTTATTTGCAGTACGAAGATCCCCTGGTGTCGGCGGGATCTTTTGAAATACTATGCTGCCGGGGCAATGAAACGGTGTTTTTTTTCATCAGCGAATTTTTCAGGGAGCGCAGCCGCAGCTTGATCCAGGCATTGAACCGACCGCAAAGCGCCGAGGCTTTGGCGAAATTGATCGCCGCCCTGCATGAGTACCTGAATCGGCACCCGGATTTTTTTCCGCAACTGCGGCCCGACATCACCGCCCTGTTGGGCCGTGCCGGCGGCAGTCTTTGGGGAAAGCTGCTGACTACTCTGTTGGCTGACATGGGGGACGGAAGCGGGTCGCCAGGATGATCCTGGGCGCTGAAGGGCAAGGAGTTTGCGCATGGCTGTGATCAGAAGAGTTTATGTGGAAAAAAAAGCGGGATACGACGTTGAGGCCCGGGCCCTGCTGCTGGATCTTCGTGATAACCTTGCCGTGAAGGGCCTGAGCGGTTTGCGCCTGCTCAACCGTTACGATGTTTCCGGCGTCAGCGCCCGGGAAATGGCCCGGGCCAGGCATGCCATTTTTTCTGAACCTCCGGTTGATGAGATATACGACGAAAGCTTTCCCCTGGCCGCCGGGGAAACGGCGTTCGCCATTGAATACCTGCCCGGCCAGTATGACCAGCGGGCCGATTCCGCCGCCCAGTGCCTGCAGTTGCTCACTCCGGGCAGCCGGCCTCAGGTGGCCTCGGCCAGAGTAATTGTCCTCAAAGGCAAGCTGCTTCCCGGCCAGCTGAAAAAAATCAAGCAATACTGCATCAATCCGGTCGACTCGCGCCTGGCCGCCATGGGTAAACCGCGCTCGTTGGAGCTGCCGACGGCCCGGCCGGGCGGCATTCCGTTTTTGAAAGGATTCATTTCCTTTTCGGGAACTGAATTGCAGCGCCTGGGCAGCGAATTGGGATTGGCCATGGACGCGGCCGACCTGGATCATTGCCAGGCCCATTTCCGCGACCGGGAAAAGCGTCATCCGACCCTGACCGAGATCCGCCTGCTCGACACCTATTGGTCGGATCATTGCCGCCACACTACTTTTTTAACGGCCATCACCCGGGTGGATATCGCCGCCGGTGCCGGCAACGAGCCCCTGCGCCGGGCCTATGGGCGTTACCTGGAAACCCGGAGTCGCGTTGCGGCGGCGCGGCGGCAGGAGATTTCTTTGATGGACCTGGCCCTGCTGGCCATGAGGGAACTGCGTGAAAAAGGGCGCCTGGCCGATGTGGAGTTTTCCGAGGAGATCAACGCCTGCAGCATGACGGCAATAGTCGATGTAGACGGCAAAAACCAAGAGTGGCTGGTCATGTTCAAGAATGAAACCCACAACCATCCCACCGAGATCGAACCGTTCGGCGGCGCGGCCACCTGCCTGGGCGGCGCCCTGCGCGACCCGCTTTCAGGGCGCTCGTTCGTTTACCAGGCCCTGCGCGTGACCGGCAGCGGCGATCCCCGCCAGGCCGTGGCCCTCACCCTGCCCGGGAAGCTCCCGCAGCGCAAGATCACAACCGATGCGGCCCAGGGCTTCAGTTCCTACGGCAACCAGGTCGGGCTGGCCACCGGCCAGGTGGCCGAGATCTATCATCCCGGCTACGTGGCCAAGCGTCTGGAGATCGGCGCCGTGATCGGGGCCGTTCCCGCGAAGAATGTCCGGCGCCGGGCGCCCAAAGCCGGGGACGTGGTGCTGCTGGTGGGCGGCCGCACCGGCCGCGACGGCATCGGCGGCGCCACCGGTTCCTCCAAAGCCCACAGCGAATCCTCCCTGCTGACCTGCGGGGCGGAGGTCCAGAAAGGCAATCCGCCCTGCGAAAGAAAACTGCAGCGGCTGTTCCGCGACCCGCGCGCCAGCCGCCTGATCAAGCGCTGCAACGATTTCGGCGCCGGCGGCGTTGCCGTAGCGGTCGGGGAGCTGGCCCCGGGACTGGAG
>SPCN01000354.1 GCA_004525465.1 Chrysiogenales bacterium
AGGCCGACTTTTCCGACCTCTTCCATGCGGTGCGGCAAACCCCGGAAGCCGGTCCAGCCGGCTTCGATCTCGGCAGCAGTCAGGCCGACTTCCCGGCAGGCCAGAGCCGCGGCCATGCTGTTTTCCAAATTGTGTATGCCACGCAGGGGATTGTCGCGCAGGGATATCGCCTCCTCGGCTTTTCCCAGGTTCAGGATCAGGTCATGGCTCTTGATATACGCCCCCCGGGCCTGGGCGCGGCTGGAGGAAAACCAATACGCTTTTCCCCGGCCCATTTTGCCGCAGTCTCGCAGCAAGGGGTCATCGGCATTTAGTACCATGCAATCGCTGCGCTTTTGATTTTCAAACAATTTGAATTTGGCCGTCATGTAGTCAAGCATCGAGTCATAACGGTCCATATGATCGGGGGTGATGTTGAGCAGCACGGCCACCCTGGGCCTGAAGCGGACAGTTTCTTCGAGTTGAAAGCTTGACAGTTCCAGCACCACCAGGGAATCGTCGGCGATGGCGGCAATCTCGGCGATAAAAGGCACACCGATATTGCCGGCCAGATGGCTTTTGCGACCGCTGGCTACCAGCAGGTGCTGGATCAGGCTGACCGTTGTGGACTTGCCATTGCTGCCGCTGACGGCGATGATGCGGGCCTTAACCTGGCGGAAGGCGTATTCGATCTCCGAGATCACTTCTGCGCCGCCACGGCGCAAAACATCGAAACGGGGATTGCGGCCGTCAAAACCCGGGCTCATAATAATCAGCCGGCAGTGAGCGAGTTCAGAGAATTGACCGGCCCCGGTCAGGAAACGCACTCCGCGCCGAATAAAATGTTCCTGGCGGTCTTTATCGCTGATTTCGCCGTCATTGAACAGGATCAGGGACGGGCGCGGTTCTTTGGCCAGCAGAAATTCCAGCACGGCCTGCCCCGTTTTTCCGAAACCAAGCACGGCTACCGGTTTCCTATTCATGGGCGAACTCCGCGATGGCCTTTTCCAGGGCTATGCCCCGGGAACCCTTAAACAAAACCACAACTTGCGCTTGGCTGGTTAAGGCGCCGCGCAAATAGCTGCCGGCCTCTGCTGCGGCGGCAAAGCATTTAATCCGCGCGGCCGGATAGCCGGCCTTTTTAGCCCCGGCGGCGATTTTTTCGGCCCGCCGGCCCACGGTCAGCAGCAGGCCAAAATGCAGCCCGGAAAAATAGCGGCCGAGTTCATGGTGAAAATCAAGCTCCTTTTCGCCAAGCTCAAGCATATCCCCCAGGACAGCCGCTTTTTTCTGCTTGTATTCCCGGTCCACCCAATGCAGTGTCCTTTTGAGGGCTTCCGGGTTGGAATTGTAGGTTTCGTCGATGATCGTGAACCTGCCAAAGCGACGGATCTGGCCGCGGCCGGCGAGCGGCTGCAACCGGGACACGGCTTCCTGGATCTCGAAATTCTTCATCCCCAAACGCTGGGCCACCAGGATGGCGGCAAAGAGATTCTCAGCATGAAGACGGTTCACCAGCGGCGCCACAAATTCCTCTGTGATGCCGAAAAAATCTATATGCAGACGGCTGCAGCCGTTCTCCCGGATCACTTTTTTCAGCACAATCTGATTGCTCCCGGCCCGGCTGCCGAAAAAAATCCGCAGGCCTTTGCCGCCGGAAGCGATCCGGCGCAGCAGCGGCGCATCACCGTTAACAAAGGCGCAGCTGTCGGCAGCCAGGTGGTTGAGAATCTCGCATTTGGCGCGGGCGGCATTGGCCAGAGATTTAAGAAACTCCAGGTGCACAGGAAAGACATTAAGCAGCACGGCGACATCGGGCTTCAATATGCCGGCCAGCCTGTCGATCTCACCGATCCCCGGATCGCTCATGGCCAATTCGAAGACGGCCGCTTGCTCGCGGCCGCTCATCTGCAAAAGCGAAAAAGGCAGGCCGATCCAATTGTTCCAGTTTTGCGGCGAACGGAAGCAGCGATATTTTTGGGAAAGGATTTGAAAAATGAATTCCTTGGTCGTGGTCTTGCCTGCGCTGCCGGTGATGCCGATGTACTTAAGAGAACGATATTTTTCCCGGACGTGGGCGGCCAGTTTCTGAGCCGCCTGCAGCGGATCATCCACGCGGATCAGCGGCAGGTTCAATTTCCCGGCGCTGAAATCTTTTCTGACCACGGCTCCGGCGCCGGGAATGGCAGCCAGATCCTTGACGTGATCGTGTCCGTCGGCTTTGGGAGTGCGCATGGCAAAAAACAGCGCATTGGCCTTCATGGCCCGGGTGTCGAACTGAAAAGCCTTAAATGAGCGCCCCCGCGAGGCCCGGTTCACGGTGCCGGAAACCGCGGCGGCAATCTCAGCTATTTCCAGTTCAGGCATGACTTGCTCCCATTTTTTCACGCACCACTTCAAAATCATCAAAATGAACGGTGCGCTCCCTGAATATCTGGTAATCCTCATGCCCTTTGCCGGCGATCAGGACCACATCTCCCTTTGCGGCCATGTCCAAGGCTTTTTCAATGGCTGTCCGGCGATCGCTCTCAGTGCTGAAACTGGTGAAGCCGGCGGCGAAACCGGACACGATATCCGCGATAATGGCTTGAGGATCCTCCTGGCGCGGATTGTCGCTGGTCACCACAACCCAATCGGCGTAGCGGCCAGCTACCTGCGCCATGCGCGGTCTTTTTGTCTTGTCCCTGGAGCCGCCCGCCCCGAAAACCAGGATCAGTCGCCCCCGGGTGATCTCGCGGAACGACTTCAGCAGATTTTCCAAGGCATCATCGGTATGGGCATAATCCACCACCACCACAAAATCACCGGCATGGGCGATGTTGACCCTGCCCTTGACCGG
>SPCN01000186.1 GCA_004525465.1 Chrysiogenales bacterium
AGGCAGGGATAGCCGATCTTCATTATATTTTTTCCATGGCCGATCGATACAGATAGCGGTTGATCTCTTTTTCGTCGGCCGGCAGTTCCGGGAAGATCTCCTTCCAGGTATCCGCGTCCTCCATGCACAAATAAAGGGGAAGATGACGGGAGAGGCATGCACGGATCTCGTCACGGACGAAACGGAACAACTCCAGGCGCAGGGGCATGAAATAGCGGTATTTTTTGTCCTGGCCCTCGATCAGCTCGCCCCAGAAAAGCTGGGATTCCCGGTGCCGGAAAATGTGTTTTTTTAATTCCGGGGGAAAGCGCAAAGCCCCCAGGCTCCACCAGGCGATACGCTCCGGCCGGATAACCGTCGCCAGGCGGCGAATGAGTTCACGGTAATGTTTTTTCCAATTCGTGCAGAGGATGAGCGGGTCGAAATGGATGCCGATTTTAAAGCCCTTTGCTTGGACGGCGGCCAAGGCCTGCAATCGGCGGGCCAGGGAGGGGGTGAGTCGTTCTTCGCGGCGGATAAGCGGGGCGGGGTTCAATGACCAGGAGACCACGATGTTGGCCGGGACCTCCTTGGCCTCCAGCAGGGCCCGGATGGCAACCGCCTTGGTCTTGAATTCGAAAACCGCTTCGGGAAATCCCTGGAACAACCCCAGTACCCGGGCGGCGCTGGGACGAATTTGTTCATAGGCCAGGGAATCGCTCAACTCGCCTGTGCCGATGCGCACTTCCTGGTTCTTGGCCAGGAATTCGTGCAATTCACTTTCCAGGGCGGCCCAGTTGGTGAAAAACACTGCCTGGCTCTTGTCTTCCAGGTAGGCTTGCAGAATGCAGTAGCTGCAGTCGAAAGGGCAGCCGCTCTGCAGGTTGAGGTTGAAGTAGCCGCAGGGAACAGAGCCCGGGGAACAGGGGCAGTGCTTGACGAACGCCCCTTTTTGCAGCGCCTCTTTCAACATGGTGGCCGAAGGCCTTCATCCTTGCTGGATCTTGGCGACGGTGACTTCGTCCTGGTGGTTGTACTTGCCGTCGAGCTCTTTATAGGACAGGATGGGCAGGTCGGAACTTTCGATGAAGATGACCTGAGCGATGCCTTGGTCGGGGTGCAGGGCTGCCGGCCAGGCGCCGCAGTTGGCGATGGAAATGGTCAGGTATCCCGACCATTCCGGCTCCAGGGGGGTGACGTTGACCAGGACGCCGCAGCGGGCATAGGTGGATTTTCCGAATACCAGCCCCAGGATTTTCTTCGGCATACGAAAATACTCCATGCTCCGGCCCAGGATGAAATGGCCGGGGGGGATGACGATGACATCTTCGCTCAAGGTCTCGAAATTGGCTTCGTTGACCTTGTGGGGGTCCATAAGCGCCGGCGGCCCGGCCAGGCGCCGGTAGGTCCTGTCCAGTCGCAGGTCATAACCATAGGGGCCGAGTCCGTAGGAAATAACGCCGGAGCGGACCGATGTGGCGACGAAAGGTTTCAGCAAGTGGTTGCTTTCAGCCTGTTCCTTGATCCAGCGCGAAGATTTAAGCATCAGATGATGGAATATTTGGATATTTTGTTGCTGATCAGGTAGTACAACTTGCTCAGGTATTTGATGTCGTTGATCAGGTCCTTGGAAAATTTGAACAGGTATTTAACATAATTGGTCTCTTCGCCCAGGCGCAGCTTGCTTTCGAATTCCAATGTGAAGTCCTTCAGCTCGAGCATCAGATTCTGGATATGCAGCAGGTTGTCGATGCTTTCGATCAGGGCGATGGTCGAAGCGTTTTTAAAGTTGCTTTTGGGGAAAAGCTTGATCCGCTCCAGTGCTTCGGAGTTGACCTCTTTGGCCAGATAATCGATCTCGTCCAGGTAAGGTTTCTTGTAATCGTCATAATAGCGGAGTTTGTGGAGGGCCCTTTCC
The DNA here is from genome assembly GCA_004525465.1 of Chrysiogenales bacterium. GTDB lineage: Bacteria > Acidobacteriota > Aminicenantia > UBA2199 > UBA2199 > UBA2199. Next base: position 1,898 of record SPCN01000186.1, read on the forward strand.
TGAATTTTGGCGTTCTGTTCCAAAATTGAATGGAAATATTCGTTCAGGCCCAGGTGATCTTTTTCAAATTTATTCAGGTCGATGAAGATGCGGCCGATGTAGATCTTGTCGTTGTAAGAATTCTGCAGTTCGTCCTGGTAATGGGAATAGAATTTTACTTCGAATTTGCTATGCTCACGGAACATCAGGCGGCCTATGATGATGTCCTGCTCGTTGATCAAATAGTTGGCGTTTTCCTCGATTACGGCGCTGTAAACGAAAAGTGAACTGACGATGAAATCCTTCAAGCTATCCAGGAATTCTTCGTTCTGGGATAAAAAGCCGGTCAGTTCCGGAAATGATTCACCGCGCAATTGGGTATAAAATGGTGAAAACAGCATGTTGCTGCCTTTGAGAAACAGTTCAAAGTGGAAGTTGTCCCTGATCCTTTTGAACAGATTGTTGTGCTGGATCTGCGGGTAATTGTCCAGGCTGCAGCCGTTGAATTTATTTAGAACTTGCAAAATTTCCACTGTTGCCTCCGTGAAAATTATAGGCGAATGCAAGGGAAAAGTAAACAAGCAAGCTGCCCATTTAAAAAAGTGGCGAAAAAAAGAATTGAAGCGGTAAGCGATTGACAGTGAACCGGTTTTTTTCTATCATGTTCTTCACCATGAAGAAAATAGCGTTGCTGATATTTCCCGTGCTTTTTGCCTTGCTGACGCTGGCCTTTTTCCTGTTTTTGTATCATGATACCCTGAATTCTCCGGGCATGACCAGCGCCTGTCTGGTGTTTTTCACAGCTATGGGCTGGAGCGCCTTGATCGTTCTTAGCCGGAAAAACATGCTCAAGCTGAAAGTGTTTTTTGCCACGGTCGCATTTCTTGTTTCGGTTTTACTGATCGAGTTCATTCGACCGTTTCCGGTCGACCTGCTGCAGCACCGCTTGATGGTCGCAGTTCAGGCGTTTGGAATGGTGGGAATCATTTTTTATCTCTATATTCTGAAAAGGAAAGGGGAGCGCCACCATGACTGAATCCCAACCTTCCGGACTTGCCGCCGCCATCAAAAAATCGTTGCGTGAACTCACCCAGACCTTTACGGCTTTTTTCAAAGCGCCCAGGGCTTTGTGGGGGGTCAACATCCCCTACGTATTTGAAGGGCTGGTCTATTTCGGCATCCTGACCATCCTGGGCAAATTCTGTTCTGAAAACGTTGCCTTGAACGATATCCATTCGGGTTGGGTTTACGGCGGCGTCACCGGCGGCATCACCTTTGCCATGCTGCTGTTCGGCGGCGTGTCCGACAAGATCGGCGTGCGTGTCTCGCTGGCCCTGTCGCTGGCGGTGATGATGCTGGGCCGGGTGCTGGTGGCCCTTTCCGGCACGCTTTCCTTAGGCAGCGGTCTTGGTTCGCCCATGTTTTTTCTCATGGCCGCCGGCCTGCTTTTAATGGTGTCTGCTTATGGTATATATATGCCGGCGGCTTATGCCGGGGTAAAACGGTACACCAACCCGCAGACCGCCGCCATCGGCTACGCGGTGATCTACGGACTGATGAACCTGGGAGCTTTCTTTTCGGGATTTGTTTCGGCCAATAGCCGGCACGCTTTTGTGCTGAAATTCCCGCCCAACGGCCTGACCGCTGTATTTTGGATTTATGCCGGGATCACCCTTTTCGGTTCGCTGCTGACCCTGCTGATCATCACCCGCAAGACCGACCGCCGGGCCCTGGATCAGGTCGGCCGTGAAACGCGGCAGATGAACACGGCTGAGCAAAACCAGGCCGCTGACGCCAAGGCCGCCGCCAATAAAAAAAAGATCACGGCGCAAGTTCCGCTGCTGGCCTTCCTAGCCTGGATCGCCCTTTCCCTGGCGACCCTGGTGCTGCTGGTTCTGTCCCGCTCCGGCAAGGTCTCGCTGCCCGGGATGTTCCTGTGGCCGCTTCTGGCTTTTGCTGTCCTGGGAGCCGGATGGGAATTCTTGCGCCGGCGTCCCGAACATCCTTTCCGCGACGGCCGTTTCGTGTTTTTCATCTTCATCCTCATTCCGGTGCAGACCCTGTTCGCCCATAACTGGCTGACCATTCCCTACTACCTGGACCGCGCTTTCGCCGGTACCGGTGTCAGCCGCAATTTCGAGATCTTCTCCAACATCAACCCTATCCTGATCTTCGTCCTTTCCCCGCTTATTGCCGCCTTGACCGCTCGCAGCAATGTCTACAAGATGATGATCGCCGGGACCTTTGTCATGGCCCTGCCCACTTTTTTATTGGCCATCGGCCCCAATGTCTACCTGTTCCTTTTGTACATCCTGCTGATGTCGGTGGGCGAAGCCATGTGGCAGCCCCGCTTCCTGCAGTGGGTGGCCGAGATCGCCCCGGAAGGCAAAACCGGATTGTATATGGGCATTGGCCAGTTTCCCTGGTTTTTGACCAAAATGATCACCGCCATGTATTCGGGGTATGTTATCGCCCGCTTTTGCCCCAAGCCCGAGTTGGGTCTGCCGATGCGCACCGGGACGATGTGGCTGCTTTATGCCGTGATCGCCATGGCCTCGCCCATTGCCCTGGTCCTGGCCCGCAGGTGGATGGCCAAGGGCATGACCCGCAAGGGGTAAAACTTCAGGTTTTTCGGAAAATATCAGGCTCGATAAATATCTTGTTGACCCCGGGGTAATGGCTGCGTATGTCTGCCTCTATGCCGTTTATCAGATTGCAGATTTGCTTGGAATTCAAACGCGGATTGAATTCCGCCTTGATGGCAAGCAGGATGTCGTCGGCGCCCAGGTGCAGGGAGCGGATATGGATCACGCGGCTGATGCTGTCTTCTTTTAGCAGCAAGAGGCGGATTTTGCGCAGCAGGTCCGGATCGGCGCTTTCACCGATGATAAGCGACTTGGTTTCATTGCCCATGAACAGCGCCGTAACCGCCAGAAGCAAGCCGATCAGGATTGAAGCCAGGCCGTCGAAAAAAAGAATGCCGGTAAAATGCTCAAGCAAAAGGGCGGTCATGGCGATGGCCAGGCCGATGAGCGCGGCGGTGTCTTCCAGGAATACCACGATCAAT
>SPCN01000147.1 GCA_004525465.1 Chrysiogenales bacterium
AACTCACCCCAACCCCTTCTTCCCAATCACCTTTTTTTGGTGTATAAAAAGATCATGAAAGATTTCAGCGATGACCAGAACTGTTTTGTTTGCGGCAAGAAGAACCCGGCCGGCCTGCAGCTCGAATTCGGGCAAAACCCGCAAAACGGCGAGATCGAAGCCAAGGTCGTCTTCCCGGCCCAACTGCAGGGCTGGCAGGACACGGTGCACGGAGGCCTGCTGGCCACGGTGCTCGACGAGACCATGATCAAGGCCGCGGCCGCCGTCGGCATCAAGACCGTCACGGCCGAGATCACCGTCAAATACAAAAAGCCGGCCCTGACCCGTATCCCCTATCTGGCAGCGGGAAAAATGCTGGAAACGCGCGGACGCATCGTCACGGCCGAGAGCCGCATCTGTGATTCCTCCGGGACAATCTATGCCCAGGCCAGCGGCAAATTGTTTAAAATATAACTAATAAGCCCCGGATCGCTGCAGACGACCTCAGGCGATCCCGAAGACCAGGACTTTCAGCGCGGCGACTCCCGCCAGTATTCCAGCAAGTCGAGCAGGGTCTTCTCGATCGGGAATTCCGGGTGCAGGCCAAAACGCGAGCGCAGCAACCGGCAGTCGCCCAGGATCCGGGGATTGTCCAGCGGCCGGAAGCGATCGGCGTCCACCTCGACCCTTATGGGCACGCGCGCCTGGGCCAGCAGGATGTCCAGTACCTGGCGAATTGAATAAGCCCGGCCGGAACACAGGTTGAAAACCTCGCCGCCCGCGCAACTGGCACCAATGATATGCAGATAGCGGGCCACGTCGCGGACATCGGAAAAATCGCGGACCGCGGCCAGGTTGCCGACGCGAATGAGCGGCGGCCGCTCGCCCCTCTCGATCCTGGCGATCTGGCTGGCGAAATCCGAAGCCACGAATTTTGCATCCTGACCGGGGCCGGTAAAATTGAAGGCACGGATTTTGCAGACATTCATGGCGAAAGCCCGCCAGTAAAGGTCGCCCAGCATCTCCATGGCCAGCTTGGACAAGGCATAGGGATTCTGGCAGACCGTGGAACTGTTTTCGGTTATAGGTTCGTCGCCTCCGGTCTGGTAGACCTCGGCTGAACTCATCAGTATCAGCCGCGAGTCAGGCGCCGACGCCTGCAGCGCCTCCAGCAGGTTCGAAGTACCCATGAAGTTGACATCATAGGTAAGCTGCGGATTTTTCCAGGCGAAACCGACATTGGCCACAGCCGCCAGATGGAAGGTGACGTCGGGACGAATGATCCCCAGCACGTGGGAGATATCATCACGGCGGCGAATGTCGACCTGAAACACCTCGACATCGGGATAGGTGAATCCGGGCACCTCGGTGATACCGAAAAGCTTGTTGCGATCCTGCCTCAGTAATAGTTTCAACAAATGCGAGGCCAAGAAGCCCGAACAGCCGGTAACCAGGATCCTATTCATAATTTTTTCGCAAATGGCTCTGAAAATTCTGTTTTTCTATCAGCTTTCTCCACCAGTCACGGTGTCCGAGGTACCATTCGACGGTCCGGCTCAGACCTTCTGTAAAACCCGTCTGCGGCTGCCAGCCCAGACCGCGCATTTTCCCCCAGTCCAGGGCATAGCGGAAATCATGCCCCTTGCGGTCGGCAACGGCACGGATCAGCGATTCGGGCTTGCCAAGGTGTCGCAATATCTGGCGGGTCACATCGTTATTGCTGCATTCCTGTCCGGCGCCCAGGTTGTAGGCCTGGCCGGGTTCCCCTTTCTCGACCAGGGCCAGGATGCCCCGCACCGTATCTTCGACATATAGCCAGTCGCGGCAGTTGCTGCCGTCGCCGTAAAGCGGCAGCGTTTGGTCCTGCAGGGCGCGGGTAATGAAGAAAGGGATCAATTTTTCCGGATACTGGTAGGGCCCGTAATTGTTGGCCGGGCGGGCGATCAGCACCGGCAGGTCGAACGTTTTAAAATAAGCATACGCCAAGCGGTCGCCGCCGGCCTTGGAGGCGGCATAGGGCGAGGAGGGATTCAGCGGGCTGTTTTCATTGAAAAATCCGTCGGCGATGCTACCGTACACTTCGTCGGTGGAAACATGGACGAAAAGCTTGACCTGCCCGTTCTTTTTCATGGCTTCGAGCAAAACAAAAACGCCGTAGACATCGGTCAGGATAAAATCGCCTGGATCATGAATGGAACGGTCCACATGGGTTTCAGCGGCAAAGTTGACCACCACATCCACACCGGCCATGGCAGTGGCGACCCGGTCCGCGTCCTGGATATCGCCCTGGACAAAGACATAGCCACCTTCAATGCCGGCCAGGTTTTCCAGGTTGCCGGCATAGGTCAGCTTGTCGTAGTTGACCAGTTCGATATCCGGGAAATGCTTGTGGATATGGCGGATAAAATTGCTGCCGATAAAGCCGGCACCGCCGGTGACCATTATTTTTTTTACATCCTGCCCCTTGACCCGCATCATTTGCCTCCGAAAAAATCGCTGACCATGCCCAGGTTGCCGAGGGAAAGGCCGAAACGGAACTGGAACTCGGAACGGCCCAGATACGAAAACACTTTGAACTCGGTGCTGAAGACCAGGCACTGATAATCGAAGCTGACGTTGACCGCGCCATGGCGGAATTCCTTGGCTGTAAAATCGTAGTCAATGCCGGCCTGCAATTTCAGCGGAAAGCTGGGGAAATTCACATTGATATCACCGCCCAGGATGCTGCGATTGAAGACATAATCCGCACCCTTGTAGGGATTGCGATAGGTGCTGTAAGAGAGGGAACCGGTCAGGGGCGCGCCCTGGCGCTGATAAGAAGCGCGCAGGTTCAAGCGCGACAAACCGTGAATGTAATAATTGTAGACAAGCGAGGCGTCGAAAGCGATATTTTCCCCGGGCCGGAAGCGCAGGGTGTTGTTCAGTTCGGAAAAGCTCGGGTATTCCCCGTCAACGGTGCGGAACAAATTGGCTTCGGCCGCATCAAAATAATATTCCTGGGTGATCCGGTATGTGAGCAATTCAGCGGCCGAGGCGTTGCCGCCGTCACCTTTCTTCAACAGTCGCGAAGTCAAAGAAAAACCGGCATAGGAATAAGATGGGTAATCGAAATAATCGACCGGTACCAGGCGGTCGCGGTTGTCGACCTTGGTGGCGTAGCGAAATTCAAATTCAGGTTCGATCACATGCTTCAACTTGCTCCTTCCCAAATCGTATACACGAAAAAAAACCGGCCCCTGCAGTGAGAGTTTGGCCGTTTGGTATTTCATGTAAAGTGGCTCGTTAACGATCGTTTTGCTCAGCGGATCCAGGCTTTTGGCGTACAGGGTGTTCTTGGCAAGGAGGTTCAGCGAACAGTTCAGCCAGGGTAGTTTCAGCAGCGGCAGTTGGTAGGCCGGAGTTAAGGTCAGGCGCTGCGAACGAAAATCGTTCGCAAATTCGGGTTCGTCTTCATAGGTTACGCCGCTGCGGCGCACACTTTGATAATCGATGCCCAGGGAAAAATAACCTGGCAGTTTTCCCAGTTTCTGCTGGTTCAAATTGAAAGCCAGTGCCGGCAGGTATTCCACGATCCGCGAGCTGTTGGCAAAGATATAATACGTTTCCCGGCGCGAGGCGCTCAGAGAAATATTGATGTTGGAAAAAGATGTTGTCCAAACCAATGACGATTGAAAATTGGTGGTGAGATTGCGGTCAAAACCGTTGTCGAAAAGGCGCAGAAAACCGGGGCGGCTCTGGCGGTTGACATTAAGCAGCAGGCGGGAGTTCAAAAAAGGCAAGGTCTGCTTGTGATTAGCTTCCACGTAGTAGTCACTGGCCGAATCGTTGTATACTTCATTGTCTTTTCGGTATCGGAAATAGTAATAGCGGGCCATGCCGCTGGCATTGCGGAACAGGTAGCGCAATTCATCGCTGACGCCGATTCCCAGCTCGGAAAAATAATCCAGCCCGAGGGTCATATCGATATTGGGCTTGATGGCCCAGAACAGGGAATTCTGTACAAAGAAACCACGTAGCGAAGAATTGCCGATATTGGGGAACAAAAGGCCCGTGGCCCGGCCGTCTTTTTGGATCGGATAGCGCAGGTACGGCAAATAGAAAACCGGAATATTTTTAATGCGGAACAGCACGTCGTTCATTTCAATGTATTTCTCTTTTTTGATCTTGCCGCGGCGGCTGGTGATCTTCCAGCGCGGGAAGATCTGCGCGCAGGAGGTGAAATCGAGTCGCTGGAAAGTCAGCGTTTCCCGGTCGGTCTGGATCAGGCGGTCGGTTTCATAGCGCACAAAAGGCGTGATCAGGCCATAGGTGTCGAGCAGTTCGCCGCTTTTTGTTTTCAAGTTGAAATTGAGTTTTTCACCGCTCAGGACCATGTCCTTGGCCGACATGGTCACCCGTCCTTCGGCGAACAATTCCCTGGTCTTCAGGTTGAATTCGATCACGTCAGCATAGATGACATAGTCCTGCCATATGACTTCCACATGCCCGTCGGCGCGAAGCGAATCTTCGCTGATTTTTTTGTGATCGGCATAAACGATCGGTTCGTCGCTATCCTGCTGCGCTGCCAGCAACCCGGCCCATGTTAAAAAAAGGGAGAAAAAGATGAATTGCAGCGCTTTTATTTTCATTGCTGAATAATGTTTAACATATTTTCCCCTGTTTAGGCAATAGCAACGCGGTTTTTTTCAAACATTGCGGCTTCTGCGCCCGCAGGAAGCCGGGGTGCCAGGTGATTTATTTTTCCATTTGTGCTATCATTGAAATATGAAAAACATAAGCCAAATATCAGCGGTCTTGTTTTTTATCATGATTTCTGCTGCCTGTTCCTTTAATGTTCCCTGGGACATAATGGATGATTACAATGGTGTGAGCGTGGTCATGCGCGTCAACCCCGACGACGCCGACGTGCTGCTCAACGGCAGGCTGATCGGAGCCGCCTACGAATTTTCCTCAGCCGGCGCGGCCCTGCGCCTGGCTTCACGTCAGAACGAACTGGTATTCAAGAAAAGAGGTTTCCGCGAGGAGGCCATCGACCTGCGTACCTATTCATCCCGCCATATCACCCTCAAGGTTGTCTTGCAGAGTGAGAGCAGCCCGGACAGCGAGGCGGAGATCGCCCTCCCGGAAGGCCCGCCGGCCTATGAGGCCAAGAGCGAACCCACCCCCGTCCAGCCTGATGAGAAGCCGCTCACCGTCGAGCAAGAATCATTGACCGAGGTCACCTTGACCGTGATCCCCGAGGAAACCGCCGTGTACATCGACGGAAAATTCTGGGGACTGGCCCCGGCCGAGGGAAAATCCGCCATTCTGCGCCTGCCGCCCGGCAAATATGACTTCGCCGCTTTCAAGCCGGGATTCCGGATCTACAGCAAGGAGGTAACCGTTCCCAAGCAGGACGCATTCACCCTGGCCATCGCCCTGCAGAAATAGAACGAAACTCGGCGCATTACAGATGACTCACAACAGGTCATAAAAACAGTTACCTGCCCTGTTGATCAATGGTTCCCCGGCCGCAACAAATGAAGCGTAGCTTCAAAACGCGTCAGCTGTGAAACACTGCATTTCACTCTCATTTTTGGTGACTTTGTCTACACGAATCCCCATTTCAGGATCGAAGATGCCGCCGCGGTCATTAATCGTTTTTTGCGCCGCATCGAGCCAGGCCGCAATCCCAGCGAAATCGGGGTGGTGGCGCTTGTTATTATCATAAGGATAAAGGACATTCTTGGCCGCCCAATAGTCCAATGCCACCGGGTCCTGGCTGGCCAGGATCTGGTTGGCGCGGAAGGTGTTTTTCGCGGGATAACCCTTAAGCGCTTTGTGGGAAACCCATATGGCATCAATGACATGAAGCACGGGCGGCCGTACCGAGACGATCATTTTGGCGCAGGTTTCCCCAAGTCCCAGGTAGTGCCGCGCCCCGCTGTGGCCGTCGCTCATGGAGACAAGCCCATAGAAATGCTTCAAAGCCGCGGTGATTTCCGAACCGCCGACATCATGATGCTTGAGCACCGGGACGTTGATCAACTTCAGGTTTTGCTGATAGGCGCCGCCCTTCCATATGCCTTCCTTCA
>SPCN01000383.1 GCA_004525465.1 Chrysiogenales bacterium
AAAAAGGGCGCCAACATGGACGAACATATTAAAAACGAGATTGCCAAGCTGAAAAAATATTTCCTTGGCCGCAAGGATTCCCTTTCCGGCCTGGAAGAACTGGCCGGCGCACCTATCCGGCACCATTTCCCTGTCGATCTCTGGCAACTGTCAGACAGCGAACTGGATGGAGAAATGGGCAAGCGCCTCAGCTTTCTCAACGATGACATCGATTGCCGTCCTACTTCGGACATCACTTCCCATCGCCGTTTTATCGGGCCGGCAATCGTATGGTTCAAAAAAGTGGTTTTTAGAATTTTCCGCCCCTACAGCAACACCCTGTTCGTGCGCCAAAACCGCTTCAACGATCAACTGGTCGCTTTTCATCTGGCCACTTTTATCCGTTTGCGCCGCCTCGAGGAAAAAGTGCGCAACCTGGAAAGGCAGGAGCAGGAGCTCAGGGAACAGGTTGAGGACCTCCCGAGAGTCCAGGGATCCCATCCAGCGAAGCATGAAGCCGATTGAAGCCCGGATCGATAATTTTTTTCACGTTCTCGGCCGCAGAGACCCCGCAAGCGGATCACGGATCCATTCCCTGACCAAGGCCGTAGCCGGAAAATACGGGGCGCAGTCGGCATACAACCTGTTGCTGCGCAGCGAGGTCGTTGCCGGCTGGCGCAAACCCACCCTGGCCCTTTACGACCACACCCTGCACCTGATCGGCGGCGGCGAAAAATACGGCTGTACCATGGCCTCAGCTCTGCAGGAAAAGTTCGACGTCACCCTGATCGCCCACCGGCCGGTCACCCTGGCCAACCTCATGGAGTGGTACGATATCGATCTGTCGCGCTGCCGGGTCAAGATTCTGCCCCTTGATTTTTTCGATAAAAAAGACCCAGGCCCGATCAATCCGGACCTGGTTTCCGATCGCAGTGAAAATCCTTTCCTGGCTGTCAGCCGCGAAAGCGGAAATTACGATTTTTTCATCAACAACAGCATGCTGGAAATGGTTTTCCCCCTGTCCAACATTTCCCTGTTCGTCTGCCATTTTCCCGAACGCCAGAAAGGCTCGTATTTTTACGTGCAGCATTACCGGCATCTCATCTACAACAGCCGCTATACGGCCGAGTGGATCGAAAAAAAATGGCGTCTTTCCCCCAGCCATCATATTTACCCTCCCGTGGACATGGAACCGGCGCCAGGGCAAATGTTGGCCAAGGAAAACATCATCCTCTCCGTCGCCAGATTCGAAAGCGGCGGCAGCAAACAGCAGGCCGAAATGATCGCCGCTTTCGCGCGCTTACGGGCCAAGGCGCCCCGGGAACTGCAAAACTGGAAATTAATCCTTTGCGGCGGCAGCGCCTCAGCCAACCCCTATCTCGAAAAAATCAGGGCGCTGCTGAAGGCCCAGCCCGACCTACCGATTGAATTGAAGATCAATATCCCCTTGAACGAATTGAAAGAACTGTATGCCCGCTCCGCCCTTTTTTGGCATTTTTGCGGCCTGCAGCAGAGCAATCCGGCCCACGTAGAGCACTTCGGCATGTCAACCGTGGAAGCCATGCAGAACCAATGTTTGCCCATCGTTTTTGACGGCGGCGGCCAGCGTGAGATCGTGGAAAACGGGATTTCCGGATTCCGTTTTGCCAATATCAGTCAATTGCTGGACCTGACCTTGCAGCTGATCAGGGATCCCGGCCAGCGTCAGCGGAGCAGCCGGGCGGCGCAGCTGCGGGGCGGAAACTTCACCAGGGCCATCTTCACCGAGAGGGTACGAGATCTCTTTGGACATTTGGCCGAAGAATATGCGTCAGCCGCGCCGTTGGCCGCGCCGGCGCCAAGGTAAAACCAGCATGGAAAACCTTGTTTCGATCGTCATCCTGACCAAGAATTCATTTGGCGTGGTCCAGCGGCTGGTGGCGGCTATCCAAGATCAGGAATTTCAGCACCCTTACGAGCTGATCTTCATGGATAACCAATCCAGCGACGACACTGTGGCTTATTTGCAGTCCATCCCCCATCTGCGCAAACGGATCATCCCGGTTGCCGAAGGGAGATTCAGCCACTCCGGCACCCGCATGCAGGCGGCCCGGGAAGCGCAAGGGAAAATCGTGGTCTTTTTCACCGATGACATTGTGCCCATCGGCAGGGATTTTCTTGAGCGCTTGACCGCGCCGGTACTGTCGGGACAGGCAGCGGCCGCCTATGGCGTATGGCAGATCAATCCGCAATGGCACGACCCGGTGGATGCCTACCTGCACAACAACTGGTTCCGGGACCACGACGATTTTGTCGAGCCCATCCCCGCCTATTGCTGGGAAAAGTTTCCTCCTGCACTGCGCCGCCGCCTGAGTAATTTTGACAACTGCTCTTCCTGCCTTGACCGCGAAACCCTGCTCCGCCTGCAATTTCCCCCGGTACCTTACGGCGAAGACATGCTCTTTGCCAGGAAAATGATCCTGAACGGCCTGAGGGTAGCGCTGGTCAAAGAAGCCAAGTTCTTCCACTGGCACAAAGTAAAGCCAAGCTACATGTTTCGACGCATGTGCATCGACTCCCATCTCAGC
>SPCN01000072.1 GCA_004525465.1 Chrysiogenales bacterium
GATTTTTTCCCCCAGCAGATCGTGGGCGAACCGCAAGAAAGAATCCTCACCGGCGCCGCTGAACAGGATATCAAAGCCGCAGGCGCGGGCCAACTCTCGATCGCCGCTGACGTGCGGCCCCCCGGCCGCGAGCCTGGGAGCGGATTTGCCCGCCAAGCGCAAACTCCTGATCTCCGCGGCAAATAAGGGCAGGTGCGGGGTCATGAAGGAAAAGACACAGACATCGCTGGCTTGCAGGGCGGCGCTTTGGGCAGCGCTAAGGCATCCTGGTTCGGCAGCGGCAAAGAAGATATCGAAGTGACGGTCGAGCCCGTTCTTTTCCCAAACGTTCAGCAGCAGGGGCAGGGTCAGGCGATTGCCGGAAAAAATCCTGAAAGCAACGCGTTTTTTTTTCAATTTCCCCCCGACCCTGGTGTTCCGGCGCCTTTTAGCGCCGGGGGCGGTTACTTGCCCTTGATCTTTTTACAGATGGCCAACTTCAAGCGCAATTCCCTTTGCCGGAGCAGTTCAACCTGCAACTCGGAAGGCGTGATGGCACCCTGGAAGGACGACTTGATCCGCTTTTCCGTTTCCTGCATTTGTTTTTGCAGATCTTCTTCCCGCAGATCCTCGCCGTGTTCGAAAGTATCGATGATCAGGGCGATGCGGTTATCCCTTACTTCCAGGAATCCTTCACCGCTGAAAAGAAAAAGCCGCGTGCCGTCCGGCTTGAGATAAGAGATCTCACCTGCATTCAGCAGGGAGAGATAGGGCAAATGATGGGACAGGACACCGGCTTCCCCCAAAAAAGCCGGGATGTATAGATCTTTGATCTCGGTGCGCAAGACCACCTCGCGCGAAGTAATGATCTCCAGTTCGATCGCGTCGGTCATCAGAATCCCAGTTTCTTGGCGTTGGCCACGGCGTCTTCAATGCCGCCGCACATGTAGAAAGCCTGCTCGGGCAGGGCATCGTATTTGCCTTCCACCAGTTCCTTGAAGCTACGTATAGTGTTGGGCAGGTCCACATATTTGCCTTCCATGCCGGTAAAGGGCGTGGCCACAAAAAACGGCTGCGAAAGGAACTTCTGTATTTTCCTGGCCCGGGCCACAATGATCTTGTCTTCGTCGGACAGTTCTTCCATGCCCAGGATGGCAATGATGTCCTGCAGGTCTTTGTAGCGCTGCAGCACTTCCTTGACCTGGCGGGCCACAAGGTAATGCTCCTTGCCTATGATTTTCGCGTCCAGGATACGGGAAAACGAAGCCAGGGGATCGACGGCCGGAAAAATGGCCATCTCGGTCAGCTGCCGAGAGAGGTTGGTGGTGGCGTCCAAATGGGTGAAGGTCGTGGCCGGGGCGGGATCGGTGTAGTCGTCGGCCGGCACATAAATGGCCTGGACCGAGGTGATCGACCCTTTCTTGGTCGAGGTGATGCGTTCCTCCATTTCCCCCAACTCCGAAGCCAGGTTGGGCTGGTAGCCGACCGCAGAGGGCATGCGCCCCAGCAGGGCGGAAACCTCTGAACCGGCCTGGGTGAAACGGAAAATATTGTCGATAAAAAGCAACACGTCCTGGTTTTCTTCGTCACGGAAATACTCGGCGACGGTCAACCCGGAAAGGGCGACCCGCAGCCTGGCGCCGGGCGGCTCGGTCATCTGGCCATAGATCAGCGCCGTCTTTTCGATCACCACCGATTCCTTCATCTCCAGCCAAAGATCGTTGCCCTCGCGGGTGCGCTCCCCCACCCCGGCAAACACTGAAAAACCGCCGTGCTTAATGGCCACGTTGTGGATCAGCTCCTGGATAAGCACGGTCTTGCCCACGCCGGCTCCGCCGAATAAACCGATCTTGCCCCCCTTAAGATAGGGCTCCAGCAGATCGACCACCTTGATGCCGGTTTCGAACAGTTCCAAGCGCGTGTCCTGCTCTTCCAGCGTCGGCGCCGGACGGTGAATGGGATAGCGTTTTTTTTCGTTTATGGGGCCGAGCATGTCCACCGGATCTCCGATGACATTGATGATGCGCCCTAGCACTTCGCGCCCCACGGGCACGGTGATGGGGCCACCGCTATCATGGGCCTGCATGCCCCGCACCAGGCCGTCGGTGGGATGCATGGAGATCGTGCGCACCCGGTTTTCGCCCAGATGGTACTGTACCTCGCAGATGATGCTGATCGGCTGCGGCGTGGCGAAACCTTCGGAAACGATCTCAATGGCGTTGTAGATCTCGGGGAGTTCTCCCTTGGAAAATTCAATGTCCACGACCGGGCCGATGACCTCAATTACTTTGCCGATATTTTTATGAATTTCTTTTTTCTTGCTCATGTTCGCTCCTATTTGTTCAGGGCTTCGGTGGCGGTGATGATCTCCAGAAGCTCATTAGTGATGGCCGCTTGGCGCATTTTATTTAAAAGCAGGGTCAAGGCCCGGATCATGTCACTGGCATTGCGCGTGGCCAGGTCCATGGCCACCATGCGCGCCATCTGTTCAGCGGCCATTGACTGCAACAGGGTCTGGTAGACAACGGAGCTGATGTGGCGCGGCAACAGTGACTGGAACAGCGCGGCGGCGCCTGGTTCAAAAATGTAATCCACTTTTTCCGCGCTCGCCTCTTTTTCAGCGTCCGCAGCGGCGGCCGGTTCCAGAACGACCGGAAAAAGGCGGCGGATGGAAAATTTCTGCCGCGAAGCCGAGATGAATTCACTGAAAGCGAATTCAACGCTTTTGAATCCGCCGCTCAGGAACAGTTCCTGCAGCTCGGCGGCCAGATCGCCGGCATCGGCGAATTGCAGCCGGCTGATTACGCCGTTATGGCTTTTTTTTACTTCAATGTTTTTTTTGCCGAAATAGCGGCTGGCCTTAGTGCCGACGGTGATCAGGGAAACCGCTTGGCCGTCGGCGGCCAATTCCCGGTAATAGGCCTCACTGTTTTTTAAAACATTGGAATTGAAAGCACCGCACAAACCCTTGTCCCCGGCCACGACCACCAGCAGCACCGCCCCCTGATCGCGTATCTTTAAAAACGGTTGCGTCTCCAGAGCCGCCCCGACGGCTGCCTGCTGCAGAAGAAAAGTGATCTTGTCACGGTAGGGCCGGGATTTTTTCAATTCGGTCGTGGCCCGGCGCAGCTTGGCCGCGGCCACGGTTTTCATGGCCCGGGTAAGCTTTTGGGTATTTTTAACCGACTTGATGCGGCGACGCAGAACAATCAGGTTTCCGGCCATCAGGGATTAGCGCTTTTCTTGAATTCAGCGGCGAATTCTTTGAGCACGGCCTGCAGCTTTTGTTCCAGTTCAGCGGAGAGCACTTTTTTTTCGCGTATCTCCCGGAAAATTTCAGGTTGCCTGGCTTCCATATATTTAAGCATTTCCGCTTCGAATGGCCGTACCTGGTTGACGGGGAATTCATCCAGGAAACCGCGCGTGCCGGCGAAGATGGCCACTATCTGCTTTTCCACGGGTATGGGCTGACCCTCGTCCTGCTTGAGCAGTTCGGAAAGCCGTTTGCCCCGCTCCAACTGGGCCACGGTGGTCTTGTCCAGGTCGGATCCGAACTGGGTGAAAGCCTCAAGTTCCCGATACTGGGCCAAATCCATTTTCAGCGAACCGGCCACCTGCTTCATGGCCTTGATCTGGGCATGGCCGCCTACGCGCGAAACCGAAATGCCTACATCGATGGCCGGGCGCTGGCCGGAATTGAACAGGTCGGGAAGCAGGTAGATCTGGCCGTCGGTTATGGAAATGACATTGGTGGGGATATATCCAGACACATCCGAGGCCTGGGTCTCGATGATCGGCAGGGCGGTCAGCGATCCCCCGCCCTTTTCATCGTTCAGCTTGGCCGCCCGCTCCAGCAGCCGCGAATGCAGGTAAAAAACGTCGCCGGGATAGGCTTCGCGCCCCGGCGGGCGGCGCAGCAGCAGGGATATCTCACGGTAGGAGGCCGCGTGCTTGGAAAGGTCGTCGTAAACCAGGAGTGCGTGCCGGCCGTGGTCGCGGAAATATTCACCCATGGCGCAGCCAGCGTAGGGGGCAATATACTGCAGGGCGGCCGGGTCGGAAGCCGATGCCACCACCAGCAGCGAATACTCCATGGCCCCGGCTTCGCTCAGGGTTTTAACTATCTGGGCAACGGTCGATTGCTTCTGGCCGATGGCCACGTATATGCAGATCACATCCTGGCCCTTCTGGTTGATAATGGTGTCCAGGGCAATGGCGGTTTTTCCGGTCTGGCGGTCGCCGATGATCAGTTCGCGCTGGCCGCGGCCGATGGGGATCATGGCGTCAATGGCCTTGATGCCGGTTTGCAGGGGTTCCTTGACCGGCTGGCGGTCGACCACGCCGGGGGCCAGGGCTTCGATGGGCATGGAAACATCGGACTGGATCGGATCCTTGTCATCCAGGGGTTTTCCCAGCGGCGAAACCACGCGGCCGATAACCGCGTCCCCGGCCGGCACCGAGATGATGCGTCCGGTTCTCTTGACAATATCGCCTTCCTTGATCTTGTGGCTTTCGGCCAGCAGGATGGAACCGACGTTGTCCTCTTCCAGGTTCAGGGCGATGCCGTAGATCTGGCCGGGAAACTCCAGCAATTCGTTGTACATAACGTTATCCAGGCCATAAATGCGGGCGATGCCGTCTCCGATCGATATCACCACCCCGGTTTCCTCTTTCTTGAAATCAAAGGCAAAGCCCTCGATCTTCTGGCGGATCAACTCACTGATCTCGTCGACTTTGATTAGCATTAATTTTCCCCTACAAGCGTTTCGCGCAGTTTTTTCAGGCTGCCGGAGAGCGAAAAATCATATTGCACCGATCCCCGGCTCAAACTGATGCCGGCGATCAGTTCCGGCTTCAACCGGAATTCCAGGACCACTTTTCCGGCCAGGGCTTTTTCCAGTTTGCCCAACAAGCGTTCTTTCTGCCCGCCCGCCAGTTCGACGGCCGAGTGTATGACTATTTTTTCGATGCCGCGCGCGGCATACCAGGCTTCGGGAAACTGCTGCACCATTTGTTCGAGATAGACCAGGCGGTTCTCGGCGGCAACGGTCAGCAGGAACTGATAGGTTTTGGCATGCAGGTTCATCTTGGTTTTGACGATATCCAAAGCTATGATCTTTTCCGCCTGGGAGATCAGGAAAGTCGCCAGCCCGATCTTCAATTTTTCATCGGCGGCCAGCAGGGCCAGGAAATCATGCAATTCACCTTTGACACGATCGAATTCGGCTTGGTCGTCCATAGCCAGCGCCAAGGCCTTGGCGTAACGCTTGACCAGGCTACTTTCCTTCATCCAGGTCTCCGCAAGAATCGATATTGCGCTCGATGATCCTTTGCTGGGTAGCGTCGTTTAAACTCCGCGTAAAATCGTTCTTGAAGCGCTCAATGGTCATATCGGCGATGCGTCCCTTTACTGCGCGCACAGCGGCATCAACCCGCTGGCGGATCTCTTCTTCGCTCAAGGCGATGATGCGCTCCGCTTCCTGGCGGCCGGCTTCCTCCAGGCGGGCCAGTTCATCCCGCCCTGCCGCTGCGGCGGTACTTTTTATCCCATCGACTTCTGACGCCACTTTGGCCAAGCGTTGCTGAATGTCCAGCAGCCGGGCCGATGCGGCGGACAGGTTTTTTTCTCTCTCCAAGATATCATTTTGGATGGCCGAACTTTTCTGGGACAGCATCTGGATCAGGGGTTTGCGCAACAGCAGGATCAGGCCTCCGAAAAGCACAGTGGAATTGAAAACCTTGCCCAGCACGTTGAACCAGTCGATGTGCGACGTTCCGCCTTCAGTGGAAGCCGACAGGCCCATGGCCAGGGCCAGCAGCAGGAACGGGAAAAGCATGTTTTTTTTCATAAATAGGCTTGTTTGATCTTATCGCTGAAAACAGAAATCTGCATTTCCAGGGTGTTTTCGGCCGCCACAATCTCGCTTTCCAGCTGAGACATCTTTTCAGCCAAAACTCGCACCGCTTGTTCCTTGGCCGAAGTCACGGTTCTGTTGCGGATCTCTTCGCCGTTCTTCAACAAGCCTTCCTTGATTTGCTGCGCCTCTTTACGGGCCTGGCTCAGTTGGGCTTCTATGGCCCCAGTCCGGGTTTCGATCTCGGCTACCATGCTTTCCTGGCGGTTGGAATCGGCGCTGATCTTCGTTTCCCGGGCAGTGATGATCTCGTTGATGGGTTTGAAATAAATTCTGTTCAGAATGAGGTAAAGGAGCCAGATCAGAAAAAATATCCAGATGAAAGATGAATTAAGGTCTAACATAGAGGAAATGTATCATATCGACAGCCAAAAATCAATATATTTTCTCGGCTTGATCATGACCTCCGGAAAAAAGCGCCCTTGACAGACTCCCCTCTCATCGGGTAATATAAAACATGCAACCCAGGCCTGGTTTGGGCATGCCGCCGCGTAAATTCATCCCCAGGAGATTGTATGGAACTGATCGCCAGCCTGATTGATTTGTTCGTGCACCTGGACAAGCACCTCAACGCCCTGATCGTCACCTACCAGCTTTGGACCTACCTGATCCTCTTCGCGGTCATCTTCTGTGAAACCGGCCTGGTAGTCACACCTTTTCTCCCCGGCGACTCGCTGCTTTTCGCCACCGGGGCCCTGGCCGCAACTCCCGGCAGCCCGCTTCAGGTTCACTGGCTGTTCCTGACCCTCAGCATCGCGGCCATCCTCGGCGACACAGTGAATTACTGGATCGGTCACGCCGTGGGCCCAAAAATTTTCAGTCAGAAGAAGATCCGTTTTTTGAAAAAAGAACACCTGGAGCGGACCCACGAATTTTACGAAAAATACGGGGGCATCACCATTATCCTGGCCCGCTTCGTCCCCATCATCCGCACCTTCGCCCCGTTCGTCGCCGGCATCGGGCGCATGACCTACTGGCGCTTCATCAGCTACAACATCATCGGCGGCATCGTCTGGGTGGCCCTCTTTGTCTTCGGCGGCTATTTTTTCGGCAATCTGCCCCTGGTCAGGCGCAACTTCACCGTGGTGATCATTGCGATCATTTTCATATCCATTCTCCCGGGAGTGATCGAATATCTGAGGCAGAGGCGGAAGAAGGTCTGAAACCAACCGTAGGGGCGAATAAATATTCGCCCTGGAAAAGGCAATCGATGCGATCTTAAGGGCGTATGTTTATACACCCCTACCTAATCTATCTATTTCCGGGCGTATGATTATACGCCCTTATGAACCAAACCTTTGCGGATTTTCTTCATCCTGAGGCCATGCGGATGGGTTGTCGCGAATATATTGCCTGGTTTGATCCAATTCTGTTTCATTGCGGACGATATGTTCATAATAATTGCGCTGCCAGACCGAGAATATCTCGGTATTCTTGTGAACCCATTGGCTGACACCGATCTTAAAACCACGAATAACAGAACCGACGGTTTTGGAGGGTGATCTCAACATTGGTCCGTCAGACATATCCTTTCGTAGGGGCGAATAAATATTCGCCCTGCTTTGGACCGATCGATCAGATCTTTGGGGCGTATGTTTATACGCCCCTACAAAACCCTTAATCACGAGGATGCCATGAAAATGATTGGGCATGACAATGAATTCATCCAGATCCGCATGGGGAAAATGTGCGGGAATATCCTGCCAGCATTTTTCAACAATATGTCCGACATCATTCAATGCCATGTTTCCATTTATAATATCCCCGAACAGGTTTTCCCGGTTCTGGATGCAAATGGTGACAAAATAATACCCAAGAGAACCATAATCCCACCCTTTGAGGCGGATGGACCGGCGTCTATGGATGTCAGAAATCATTCGTATTCTCCCTCATGTTCGCTAATATCCATAATCCGTAGAGACGATAAATCTTTCACCCGGTTTGGGCTCGGCCAATTCGACCATGTTGGGCGTATGTTTATACGTCCTTCATCCCTAGAAGCTCCATTGCCCGCTGGACCAGCTGCGGCGGATAACCGATCAGTTGCAGCAGTCTGATCGCGTTCCGGGATCGGCAGGGCCCTTGATGAATGCGGTAATCGAAAAAATGGACTCCGTCTTTGATCTCCTCCCGGAAATGTACCATGACAAAATCCTTGCACAGCCGCGACTCCAATTCGACATCGTGGGTGGTCACCATTACCATGCCCTTTTTAGACAAGTTTTCCAGAACAGCGCCCCCAGCGGCCAGTCGTTCGGCAGTGTTGGTGCCGCGGAAGAGCTCATCAATCAAAAACAGGTATGGCCTCTTAGAGGAGTCTTGATCAATCAGTTCCAGGATACGCTCGATTTCCCGATAATAGTAGCTCTTGGCCCCGTCCAGGGACTCGGCCGTGCTGATTGCTGAAACAAGGGCAAATGGCGCCGTTTTAAAACGAACGGCACAGGCAAGGCCGAAGGCCCTCGCTAAAATTAAATTAACTCCGACCGTTTTGATGAAGGTGGTCTTTCCCGACATGTTCGATCCAGTGATCAACAGGGAGCGATGTGCAAGTGCAAGATCATTCGCCACGGCATGGTCAATGAGCGGATGATAAAGTCCCTTGGCTTCGATCATCGGCTTATTCAGCCATTCCACTCTCGTCATGATGGGACACGATTCCTTGAAGGCAGCTATTGCCAGGGCGGAATCAAGGTAAGCCACCGTATCAAAGAGCTCCCGCCAGACGGCAGCGTAGCGCCCGGCAAAGTTGATCAGGCGAAAATAAGCGATGATATCAGTCATCAGAAAGGATTGAATGTAGCGGATAACCAATGAACTCAAGTCATCATAATCGCTTGCATCCACGGTCATCCAGAACAGTTTTTTAACCGATATTTTAGCTACTTTCCGATGCGTTCTGCATTTTTGCAACTCTTCATGGATGGCGGGATGCTCCCATTTTGTCAATTGGTTGCTGAGATTCAGCAGCCGCACCAACTGGATGCAATCCGGCATTTTGCAACTGATCCGGTCAAACAGTAAGAGGCGCATTACCCAGGAAATGGCCATCATGGCCGCCACCAGGAACCAGAGCATAGGCTGAAAGAGAGCCGCCGTTAGTACTATTCCAACGAAAAGCCATGGATAAAGAGGCATCCATCGTGCGAAACGGGGTGGTTTTTCCCAGGCGCCGGCAAAAAGTACTGATAAATCGGCATCAAGTTTACGTAAGGGAAGCAGCGTCATTTGCAGCCGTTCACGCAGGCGTCTGTCACTTTTCAAGCTGTTTATCAAGCGATGCAGGTGATCGTGCT
Organism: Chrysiogenales bacterium; assembly: GCA_004525465.1. Lineage (GTDB taxonomy): Bacteria > Acidobacteriota > Aminicenantia > UBA2199 > UBA2199 > UBA2199. The sequence continues at coordinate 9,191 of SPCN01000072.1, forward strand.
CTTTACTATCGCTTCGGGCCGATCTGAATTGGCAGTAAAGGAATTGGGATCCGGGCAAGGTGATTGTCCGGTTCATGCGCGAGAATAATCGGTCCATCTCAAGGTCTGTCCAGGTGCTCTCATCGACCAGATCATCACTCGTCGGATTCAACCGATAGAACGAAGAAATCAGATCCATGTCCTGCTCATTGCCAACTTTGCCGCGCCAGATATCTCGCACCAGCCGACGTTTTTTTAGCTCTTTCCCCCAGCGCAATTTAAAAAGATAATGTCTGATGGCGTTCAAGTTATTTCGTTTTTCTCTTCCAGCCTGGC
>SPCN01000213.1 GCA_004525465.1 Chrysiogenales bacterium
AGGCAGCCAGGGACAATGCCGTATCTTGGAAGCGGTCGACGGCATTGATGTCGGCAGCCGCGTCCAAAAGGATGGCGGCCATCCCGGCGTCGCCTCTCTCCCGGGCAACCAGGATGAATGCAGTCCGCTGATAGCTGTCCCGGGCGGCCAAATCTGCCCCTTGGTCGATCAGCAATCGAACCATGTCTGCTTTGCCGGATAAGGCGGCATGCATCAGCGGCGTAGATAGTTGCAGCGTGCGGGCGTCGACCTCGGCCCCGCGCTCGATAAGCCAGCGGGCCATTTCCAGTTGCCCGGCCGCCGCCGCCCCGTGCAGCAGCGTCCGGCCCTGGCTGTCCCTGAACTTGAGGAGCTCTGGATTTTTCTCCACCAGCGCCTGGAGCCTGGGCAGGTCGCCGGACTGAACGACATTTTTGATTTCCTCGGTCACGGCGGCTTCTGGCCCGCTTTTGGGTTGAAGCCGCTGGATGGCTTCGACGCTCACCCAATATATATCGCGGCAAGCCGCATAGAACAGGTACTTGCCGTCCGGGCTCACCATGGGGCAGAAGTTCGTGCCCGGAGTATTGATCGTGTCACCCATGTTGATGGCTTCGCTCCAGGAACCGTCAGGATTGCGGAACACGACATAGAGATCGCCTTCACCGCCCTGGCCGCCCGGCCGGGAGTAGGAATCGAAGACCATGTAGCTCTCGTCGGGAGCGATAAAAGCGTGGGCCACCGGAACCGGTTCGTTGACGGAGCCCGTTAGCCGCAACGGCGATCCCAGCGAGCCGTTTGCCATGGGATATTTAATGAGGCCGCCGCCGGCAACGTTGGTCACGTCGGTCATGTAGAGGTCGCCATGCTGAGTCGAGGAGACATACATGCCCTGGCCGTGATAATGGGGCTCACCCCAGCCGTTTTCCGTCCGCTCCGTCACCCAGATGCCGTACTCGGCCTGTTCCGCGCCCGGACGCGGGCGATTGCAGCCGAAATATAGTTTTTTCCCGTCCGCGGTGATATGGGGTTCGTTGCTGGGGAATCCCTTGCAGAATGTGGCTTCTGCGGGAGCGGACCAGCCGTTTTTCTCCCAGCGGCAGAACATCATCGTATTTGATCCGCCCGGGTCCTTACGTCGGGTAAAATAGATCTCCTTGCCGTCGGGGCTGAAGGCGATGGAAAATTCGACATTCCCGGCCGTAGAGACGAGGCCCGGGGCAAATACCACGGCCTCCAAACCGGGAAGCGGTTGACCCAAGTATGGGCCTTTCAGATTGGTCTTCTGGCCGGGGGCGAATTTTGCAGTCTCCTTCGTCTCGCTCCTGAAATCCAGGCGGATGCGGTTGAGGCTGTCGCGCCCATTTTGGCTGTTTGGGTTGAGCTCCAGCGATTTGAGATAGCAGGCTTCGGCCTTGTCAAAATCGTTCTTCGCCAGGATAGCTTCGCCCAGGCTGTCCCAGACGTTCCAGGATTCCGGAAAGGCCTTGGTGTTCATTTCGAAGAAAACCAGGGCTTCGGGCGGCTTTCCTTCCTGATAAAGAAACCTATAGCCCAGGGCGTTGAACTCCCGTTCGTCGATGAAGGCTGTGCGCTCACCCGAAGCCTGGATTTCCTGGAAGCGGCCGCGTGCCGCGTCCGGTCCAGCCTGGAGCATGATCCGCTCGATTTCCGTCGCGGCCGATGCCATCCCCACCCGCCAGTAATCCTGGATATTGGCCTGGTGCCGGTCGATAGTTTGACTGGCCTTCAGGTCGAAATGGGGCGCCAGGTAGGAGAAAGCGGGCTCTAGGGGGAGTTTCGCACGCAGCCCTGCCAGTGACGCGCCATCTTTCTTGGCCCGGGTCACCGCGGCCCAGAGTTCTTTGATATATCGGTGCTGAACGTCCAGCCACTCCCGGGTGAAAAGGAGCATGTGCCCGCCGACAACCGTCCTGACCTCTTTGCCGGTCTTGAGCACCTCGTCCAGGACCGCCAGCCATCGCGGGATATCGAGCGGCCTCGCACCGGCCGTGGAGCTGAAGGAATCCGTATGGAAGAGGTCGCCGGTAAAAAGAACGCCCAGTTCCGGGACATGAATGAGTATATCGTTGTCCGTATGGGCCCGGCCGAAGTAGTAAAGGCGGAGCTCCAGTCCGCCGGCATGGAGGATCAGTTTATCGCCGAAGGTTTTTGTCGCCGGCGTGGATATATATCGCTTTTGCAGATCAGCGATCATCAGGCGGTTAAGCCGGATCGATTCCGCCAAGGTCAAGGCCTCCACAGAATCGGACGCGACCGTCCGCAGCTGGCCCTCTCTCTGCCTGACCCGGTTGCGGATTCTCTGCAGGAAGGGACCGCTCCCTTCCTCGGAACGGTTCATGGCTGGGACGATGTTCTCATGGCCGATGATGTCCACTCCCTGGAAAACCTGGTTGCCGCCCGTGTGGTCGAAATGGTTATGGGTGTTGATCACCAGCAGGACATCATCCCTGCCCAGCTGCTTTTTCACTTCCTTCAGGGCCAGTTCGGCCAGCTTGGGAGAAAGCAGCGTGTCGATGATGACCAACCCCTTGGCGGTGGTGATGACCGCCATGGATGCCGGCGGAGCGTATTGCCCCGGGGTAAATACCGCGATCCGCTCGCTCAGCCGCTGCATCCGGAAAGGAATGCTTTCATCCGCAGAGAGCAGGAAGCACGAACAGAAATATATAGCCATAAAAGAAATAATAAGCTTGTTCTTCATCACTCCTCCTTTTGATGTTTCAGTTATTGACGGCCGGATAGGTCATCTCTTCCATGCGGATGGCATTCATTTTAATGCTCCTCTCTGAATTCAAATAATTTTTTTTCATTGGATTATTCTATGGCTGGTTTCCTATTTTCTATCCTTGAGTTCCTTCAATCTTTTCCGGACATTGCTGTTGCCGGGATCGAGCTCGAAAGCCTTTTCATAATACGGGACTGCCAGTTCCTTTTTTCCATAGTTGTAATAGGCATCCGCCAATGTCTCATGGGCTTTGGCGGAATTTGGAAAGAGCTCGGTGCTTTTTTCCAGGATCGCGTAAAGGATCGGTTCGGGCTTGTCAGAGTAATAATTGTATGCCAATACGTTGATGAAAAATTCGTTGATCAGGCCCGCTCTTGCCCCTGTCTGGAACAGGGAATTCAACGCAGTTTTTGCGGCGGTCGTATCGTTTTCTTTGAAAAGTTTTTCGGCGAGAGCCAATTGCACCTGCATTTCATCCACGGCCAGCTTCAGCTTGGCGTCCTTGCTTTTGGAAAATTCCTTTGCCGCCTTTTCGGCGAGTTCGATGGCGGTAGCCAAGGCCTTTTCAGGAGCGCCGGGTATGTCGGGAATGACCCCGGTTCCTTCCCAATTGGTGCCGGTCACGGGGTTGATGGCCCGCGAGGTCGAGATGTTGATCTCGAAGCGGTCGTCGATTTTGAAAAGATCGATGGAATGAGCCCCGCCCTTGGTTGGCTCACCGATCAGTATGGCCCTTTTTCTTGCCTGCAAATCATAGGCGAAAATCTCGGCGGCCGAAAAAGTGTTTTTGCCGATCAATAGAAAAAGTGGAACATCGGTGAGCGGTTTACCTTCCATCTCGTCCGTTGTCCAAAATTCCTCCATATAGTTTTGTACACGGTAATACCAACCGGTCAGTTGCGTAGGGTATGGTAAAAAGAAGCTGCTTAGATGAGTTCCGGAGCCGCCGCCGTTCTCCCGCACGTCGATGATGATCGCGTCAGCATTTTCCATGAATTTCATCGCTGCCTTGATCATGTCCCTGGCAACCTCGATGGCCCAGAACCTGCGTAGATCCAGATAGCCAATATGCCCATTGATCCATTCCAGTTTATGGATTCCCGTATTCTCTTTTAAGCGCAGGCGATGCAAGCGGACGGGATGGTGCAGGGCGCCCACTGCTTTCTCACCGATGTCACTGGCTTCGATCATTCTCAGGCTCACATGCTTGTCATGGGTGATGGCCTGCAGGTCGGCGGTGACCTTGTCGGCAAATTCCCTGGCATGGGTAATGGATGCGTAGGCACCGGCCTTAACCTTTTTTTTGAATTCAGTCGCATACATCCCGGCCTTTTCAGCCATTACATATTTGCGCTCGATCAGGCTTGCGATCTTTTGCAGGATGCCTTTTTTATAACCCTTATCGTTTACACTTTTTGGCTGTTGGGCAAAAATTGCCGCGTAACAAAAGCAAAAAACCAAAATGATTGAGCCGGGGAAAATTAAAATTGATCGGAATCGGTTCAATTTCTTCCTCCTTGGTTTTCTTTGTCAATCATTCTTTTCATAAATTGGGGTTCCCAGCCATTGCTATATTCCATATCTGTTTTTTCGAAAAGTCAAGCAGTGAATCCGTGGCAAACAGCAGGAAAGCGTTTTTCAAT
>SPCN01000088.1 GCA_004525465.1 Chrysiogenales bacterium
GAATCCTCCTCCCAGCTGGTTAAATAAAGCAGCAGTAAATTCAGTTCCTTGATTTTCTCTTCCATGTTTTCCTCCTGATGGCGGGAGGGGACCGTGCGGCCCCCTCCCGCCGGTTTTCAAATGGTGATCAGCGGCTGCAGCTTGGCAAATACCTTTTCGCCGATGCCCTTGACCTTCATCAGGTCCTGGACGCGCTTGAAATTGCCGTTGCTTTTCCTGAAGTCCAGGATGCGCTGTGCCATCTTGGGGCCGACCTGGGGCAGTTTGACCAGTTGGCCGGCGTCGGCGCTGTTGATGTTGATGAGCTTGTTGCCGCCGGCGGCCGCCTGTTTTTCGGCCGCGCCCAGGGAAACCGTGGAAACCGCGGTCATCGCCAGGATGACCAGCAGGGTGAGAAGTTTTTTGGTTTTTGTCATGTTGACCTCCTGCTCATGCTCAATCAGGATTGCTGCCAAATCCTCGCAGCTAGGGCGTAGGTATTGTAGAGCGCCTATATTTCAGTTGTTTTAAACTTTCTGCGGGTTTTATGGTCTTGTGGCAAAGTAAACTTGAATATACGAAATAAACTCATTATGTAAACAATTAATAACAGGACAAGTGCAGACTCAAACGTGAAAACCCTGTGGCAGAGCCATTCGCTAAAAATATCAAGGTTTGGCATGGAACTTGAATCACTGTTGCCAGGAGGAAAAAATGAACAAAGGCTTCACTTTGATCGAAACGCTGGTCGCCATGACTCTGGTACTGCTGGCGGTCCTGTTCAGCGCCCGCGTCACGGTTTTCGCCCTGAGGCAGGGGCGGAATTCGCTGCTGCGCTTCCGCCTGATCGAAAAACTGGACTATTGCAAGAATTATCTCTCTTCCTTGTCTATGGCCGCACCCGAACTGGCGGAGGGAGAGCACCGGCAGGAGAGCCGGGAATTCAGGATCAGCTGGCGGGTGGCAGCGGCCGGGCCTTTTTTGAAACGCATCGATCTGCTGGCAGTGTCGGCGAATTATTCCCTGCCGCTAATTTTTTACAAGTCAAGATTTATCCAGGAGGTACAAAATGATTAAAGGATTCGGGATTCTGGAAATGCTGGTCGCCCTGTCTCTGGGATTGGGGATCCTGACGGTGATCATTGCCCATTCGACGGAATCGGGTAAAGCGGCCAGGAAGATAACCGGCAACCAGGAACGGCTGGAAGCGATCTTTCATACCGTGGACACCATCAAGTCAGACCTGAACAAATGCGGCATGCGCCTGCAGGAAGCCCGAAAGTTTTTTAACATCTCCTGCTTTAGCAGCTCGGCGGGAACCTTCAAATGTGAATATGGCCTGGCCGATGAATTGCTGTTGGAAAGCGCCCTCTGCGGCCAGCAGACCCTGAAGGTCGAGCAGAACGATTATTTCAAAAAAGACAAGGTCATACTGATCTATAACCTGGGGGCAGGGGTATGGGAACTCAATGAGATAAGTGATTGCCTGGGCGGTGCCCTGGTCTTGAAAAACGCGCTGAAAAACGATTTTGGGCGCAACAGCCCGGTGGTGCTCCTGAAAAAAGTCGAATACAAGTATTATCCGACCAAGCGCATTTTAAAAAGAAAGGCCGACAAGGGAAATTTCCAGCCCCTGCTGGAGGAGGTCAGCGATTTCTACGTGACTTTTTTCCCGGATGCCAATTCGGTTCTCTACCGCATTGAGGTCAACAAAAAAGAGCAGGTCCGCGGTTACATATTTCTGCTCAACCTGGTGTAGCCATGCGCTGCCGTGGCAACATCGTGCTTTCGCTGCTGCTCGTGCTGCTGCTTTCCGTTTCCGGACTGGCCCTGCTGACCCACACGGATCTCCACGTCAAAATCATCGCCGCCCGCAAAGGCAAATGGCAGGCAGCGACCGAGCTCGAACCAACGTGTATATTTAATCTTCACCAGTACCGGGAGAAATTGGCCAGCGCGGATATGAACGTCTTCAGCGCGCCGGAAACCGATTTTTTCAACAACACGGTTTTTCCCGACCAAAGCAATGGCGACTGCCTGAGCCAAAACCATTTCAGCATGCAAGTGCTGCGCAGCGAGGAAAATTTATGTCTGATCCGCGTTATCAACCGCATCGAGGTGCGGAAAAAGGGCAGCCGGTTGCTGACCGTCGGTCGGGCCGACGTGGACCTGCTCAAGGGAAATATTCCGGCCGGCGAATTCGGGCTGGTGCTTAACAAGGAAATCGCTGAAAATGCGGCCGCATACCTGGCGGCCCGCGCTGTGGAGTACCCGGGCGCCCAGTTGCCGTTGATCGGCAAACTGGCTGTCGATTGCGCAACCGGGCGCCTGCTGGCCGAGGCCCTGGGTTTGAGCGCTGCAATTCCGGACTGGCGGCAGATCAGGGAAAAATTCAATCTTGAACCTTCCGACGCTCCCGTCCCGCCCGGGATCTACCTGGTGCAGGACCAGGGAGAGGTTACGGCGGTTTTCATCGAGGGCGATTTGGATCGATTGGCGTTCGCGGCCGGCGGCGGCTGGCAGACCGTCTCCTTCCAACAGGATGGCCGGCGGTCCGCACTCAGTTACCAGCCCGGCCTGGAATCATTGGCCTGGAGCGGGCCGGAAGCGGTTGGGGGTCAGATATTCGCTGAAAAGATCATCGTTCACGGCAATGTCTGGGCCATTGAACAAGAGGGAGCGGCCGCCTTCATGGATGCTTCCCGCATCCAGCTTCTGGCCAGCGGCCGCCTGATCGTGCGCTCGGGGCTGGAAGGAGAAAACCTGGACCTGCAAAAGGAAAAATTGCCCAACCTGCTGCTCATGACCAGCGGCCGCGATTTTTTCAGCGGCGCCGAGGTCAACGGCGATATCGTCCTGGAAATGAGCGGCGAAAACATGGTTCAGGCGCAACTGCTGGCCGCCGGTACTCTGGTCAACGGGCCAGGATCGACAAGGGTCAGCGGCGGTGTCTATGCCGGCGACATCCAGAATTCGGGGCGACTGCAGATCGACGCTTTTGCCGGTGGGTTTGCTTTCAGCAATTACCTGAGCCTGACGAATTTCAAGTTATTGAAAAATTTCCGCGTCCATTTCATCCAGGAGGGAGAAAATGAATAAAAAAGGGTTGACGGTTTTTGAATTGCTGATAACGGTCGGTTTGTTTTCATTCCTGGTCACGGTGATGGTCCCGGGCCTGCAGTCGTTTTTTGTACGGATGGAGATCCATTCTGGCTTGCGCACCCTGACCTCCGCTTTGAGCACGGCCCGCTACCTGGCCATTCAAAACAACCAGCCGGTCAAAGTGGAGATCGTTGCCGGGAGCCTGCAGCTCAGCGTGGACAACGGCCAGGGTTGGCAGGTGACCCGCAGCTTCGCTTTGAGTGACAAACTGTCGGTCAGCGCCAACAGCCGCCCTGTTTTTTCGCCGCTGGGCAATGTCTCGCCCCTGTGCACCATCACCCTGGAAAAGCAAAAAAGGATTTACCGCGTCGTCCTCTCCATGTACGGCCGCATCAAGGTCTATGACAACGGTTGACCCCGGCGCTGTCCCCTGCCGGGATTCTCGCTGATAGGCCATGCTTTTCGATCGCAGCCGTGGTAGAATGATGCCCGACATGGATCTCGACCTGATGTATTGCTCGCCCGCAGGCGCCGCCTATGAACGGGTCGGACCTTTTTCAACTGCTTTGCGAGTCGGGGAATTCATCGATTGGTATGCACGGGCAAAGGAAATGGGGCTTAAAAGCAGCATGATGAATGAGATTGTCATGCTCCGCCGCATCCAGGCCAATAACCTGATGCGGCGCGAGAAAAATACAGGCAGCGAATACGCTCAGATCCTTAAAAGAGCGCTTGAGCGCGCCGATCCCGAAAGGAGTAGGGTGATAGCCATGAGCAAACGGCCAAGATTCCCGTACAATGGCTGCATCTGGAAAGCAGCTTACCTTAGGGTGCAGAAGTGTTATTCCGTGCATGAATATTTATCCGGGTTGGATGCATGACGAACTTGAGCGCCAACGGATTCCATCTTAGCGGGGAATCATTGCCTTCGCGAGCGGGCATCCGGTTTCAACCGTCGTCGATATACTTCATGCACATTCCCAAAACTGCCGGATGTTCGCTATGTACTGCACTGCGTTTGGTCTACCGCAGGCGGGATGTGATAACCCTTAAATCTCCGCAAGCCCTGCAACAAGTCAGTCTGGCCGATCTGCAGCGCTACCGCTGTTATTTATGCCACTTTGGTGCAGGCTTGTACGAACTGTTGAAGCGTCCCCTCCTACCTTGCATCACCGTCGTGCGGCATCCCGTGGAGCGGGCAATTTCCTTTATCTATTTTTTACAGCAGCAAGTGAAAAAATCCCCCGAGCACTTCAGCCCAGAATATTTGAGTCGTTGGGCGCCTTTCCATGAAGCTGATCTCCGCACTTTATTGAGCACCGATGTGGTGAATGAAGGAACCGCCAACGGGCAGATTCGAGCTCTCGGAAATATACGCGATTTCCGTCCATTTCTAAGCGATGGCGTACTCGGCAGCCACGGTCTTCTTTTGAAAGGACCTATCGAAAACGAAACGGAAAAGCAGGCCATGCCCGAAATGGCTGTCAATGCATACCATCAACTCGAAAACATGGCAGTGGTGGGGATTACTGAGCGATTTGCTGAAACTCTTGTGTTGATAAGCGATTTGCTTGGTATGCCACTGCACTCTCACCTTGCCAATGTTGGCCCCCAAAAGCAACATATCGAGATATATGGCTACCAGATTAAAACGCCTCCCGACCTGATCGAGCAGGTGAAAGCGCTGACCGTTTATGATCATGAACTCTATGCTCATGCCTGTGATCTGTTCGACCAGCAATGGTCACGTTACCTGGCCAAGCCGCGGCGGACCTACAGTATTGAACCGCGCCTGCGCAGGACTTTCATTGAACCGCTGCGCAGGGGTTGGTGCAGGGCCAGTCAGAAGTGGCCCGGACTACAAACAAACAGAACGGTCCAACAGGCAAAAATTCGCTTCAGGCGGTTCTTGTAAAGATTGCTATGTCGAATTGACTAGCGCAGAGGCGCCTAACAGAGCATTCCACCGGATCCAGTCTCGCTGAGGGGGGGCGTCATTTCCATGTACGGCCGCATCAAGGTCTATGACAACGGTTGAAGCTGTCAGCCGGAAACTTACATTTTTCTTTTTACCGCAGCCAATTTGCCTTCCATGGTGATCTCCCGGTCGCGGCGGTCGTCGATGCGCAACGTGGTCGAGACGCGCAGAGCACCCATGCGGAAAGGCGCCTCGTGCATGGCCTGCACCGCGGTCAGCACTTCGGCCAATTCCCCTTCCAGGATGGTCGACATCGGTGTCAGCAGGGACTTGAGGCCGGGAAATTCACGCAGGACCTTTTCGACTTCTGCAACATAGACGCTGAGCGATGTGGATGCCGTGCCCAGCGGCACTACGGTGACTTCGGCGATGATCTTGCCCATGGCCTACCTCCCTTGCAAAAAATCGTCCGGATTATTTTATTTTGGCCAGGATGTTTTTTACGATGTCCTTGTGCACGGTGAAGGTCAGCATCTTGAGCCTGACGAAATCGCCGCGGAAAAAGTAATAGCCTTCGTGTCTGCCCCAGCGGGCCGAGCGGCCCGAATCCTTGATCAGGAACCAGTCGTGGCCTTTGTAATGGCTGTAACCGACCAGGTGGATGCCGTGGTCATCGGTTGTGGTTTCGTTGTCGATACGGTACTCGCGCGCGTCCTGGTTGATGAAGGAGCCGGGAATGTCGAAACTGGGGATGAAGCTGACATCCTGGAAGCCCACTTTGCCCGGTTCGGAAACATCGCCGCCGATGCCGATGCTGTAGCCCGCCTTGATGGCCTTGCGGATCAGACCATACCACTCGTCGAGCGGCAGGTTGAGGTAATCCGTGCTGTGCCACCAGTTGTCCGGGACCGCGAATTCCTGGAAGGTGTAGAAGGGATAATAACTGGTCGACATCACGTCCACATAGTCGTCCATGTTCAGCGGGGTTTCGTTTTTCAGGAATTCCTGCGGCGTCATTTCTTTGCCGTTATAAACGAAGCGAGCTGGCGGCGTGCCCAGGTGCTTGTTCAAGATCACGGCCACGTGATCGAGCACGTCCTTTTCGTTCCAGAAATCATTGTTTTTCACGTAGTCTAGGAAAGCGCTGATCTCATCGATCAGCAGGGCCTGGTCCAGTTTCTCCTTGTTGCCCACGTAACCGGGATAGGCTGCGGCCGGAACGATGCCATGGATTTTCCAAATGCGGTTGATGGCGTTGCTTTCGCCGCCTTCGGCCACCAGCGAATCGCCGCGTTCCTGAACGAAACGCCGGACCTTTGCCAGGTATTCGAAATAAACGGTCCACATTTCGGACAACTTGATCTTCTTGCCGCTCAGGCGGAATATTTCCGATTCATAATAGGAAGTTGTGGCGAAGCTCCAGCAGGTGTTGGTGTTGTACTGGGCCACCGGCGGAAAGTGAAAAACCGGTTTGCAGGCCGCCGGGGATGGAGGCGGGTAGATCCCGGCCATGTCGGACCACAGGTCCTTTTTCAGAGCCTTGTTTTTTTCTTTTTCCTCCGCCTGTCTTTTCCTGATCTTGGCCGTTTCCTCGTCCAGTAGCGCCTGCTCTTTTTCCCGATCCACTCTCATGGACTCGAGCAGCGGGTCGCGGTATTTTTTTTCGTATTTCGCCTTGTTCTTCGCATCGTTTGCGGCCGAGAGTCCGGCAAAATTAAGCAATGAAAAACAAACCAGCAGCAAAATGATCTTTTTCATTTTATCTCCTTTTTTATCTAAAATTCCGCGCTCTTGGGCGTGCGCGGGTAGGGAATGACATCACGGATATTCTCCATGCCGGTCAGGTACATAACCGCCCTTTCAAAACCCAGGCCGAAGCCGGCATGGGGGGCGCCGCCGAATTTGCGCAGGTTCAGGTACCATTCGTAATCCTCAGTTCTCAGGCCCATTTCCGTGATCCGCTGCTTGAGCACGTCATGGCGCTCCTCGCGCTGGCTGCCGCCGATGATCTCGCCCACGTCGGGCACCAGCAGGTCCATGGCGGCCACGGTGCGGTGGTCGTCGTTCAGGCGCATGTAGAACGCCTTGATCTCTTTCGGGTAGTCGGTGACGAAAACCGGCTTTTGGAACACTTTTTCGCTCAGGTAGCGCTCGTGCTCGGTCTGCAGATCGCTGCCCCATTGGGGCGGAAAGTGGAAGGCGCAATCGGCTTTTTGCAGCAGCTCCACGGCGCAGGTGTAGGTGACATGCTCGAATTTCGCGTCCAGGACATGCTGCAGCCGCTGCAGCAGCGAAGTGTCGATGAAGCGGTTGAAAAATTCCATTTCCTGGGGCGCCTTTTCCAGGACGAAGCGGATGACGTATTTCAGCATGTCCTCCGCCAGCTGCATGTTGTCGGTGAGATCGGCGAAAGCGATCTCGGGCTCGATCATCCAGAACTCGGAGGCGTGGCGCTGGGTGTTGGAGTTTTCGGCGCGGAAAGTGGGTCCGAAAGTGTAGACCCGGCTGAAGGCCAGGCAGAAGCCCTCGACGTTCAACTGGCCGCTGACGGTCAGGTTGGTCTCGCGGCCGAAAAAGTCCTGGCTGAAATCGATGCCGTCCTGCTCATTGCGGGGCGGGTTTTTCAGGTCCAGGGTGGTGACGCGGAACATCTGGCCGGCCCCTTCGCAGTCGCTGCCGGTGATGATCGGCGTGTGCACGTAGACGAAGCCCCGCTCCTGGAGGAAACTGTGAATGGCGTGGGCCAGCAGGCTGCGCACCCGGAAAACGGCCATGAAGGTGTTGGTGCGCGGCCGCAAGTGGGGAATGGTGCGCAGGAACTCGAACGAGTGGCGCTTTTTCTGCAGCGGGTAGTCCAGGGCCGACAGGCCGATCACCTCGATTTTTTCGGCCTGCAACTCGAAGGGCTGGCCGGCGGCGGGCGAAGCTACCAGCGTGCCCGTGATCTTCAGCGCCGATCCCAGGGGATATTTGACCGCTTCGTTGAAATTGGCAAGCTGGTCGCCGTAAACGACCTGCAGGTTCTTGAAGCAGGAGCCGTCATTCAATTCGATGAAGGCGAAATTCTTGGATTCGCGCTGGGTGCGGATCCAGCCGCGGAGTTCGATCGTCTGCTCGAGCAAGCGCTCGTGATCGGCGAAAATTTGTTTGATGGTCGTCCAGGCCATGGCCTCACCTCGGTAAAGACCAATTGTAGCGCAAAACCGCCC
>SPCN01000285.1 GCA_004525465.1 Chrysiogenales bacterium
AGTCAGCCGCAGAGCCAGGCTGAGCAGCCAGAACAGCAGTCCGCCCAGCAGCACCCGCAGCAGACGCATCGGGAGGGAACCTGCGTCTTGCGGGAGTCCCGACCTGAGTGCCAGGGTAAAGGCGGCATTCAAGCCGATATAGAATCCGGCAAACTTGGCGCTGAGCAAAGAAAAGAGCGCCAGGAGCAGCGGCAGGACGAAAAGCAAAAAAAAGTACAGTATCCCCGGCGGGGAGGAGGAGACCCTGTTTATGGCAGCCGCGAAAAAGCGCTCCCGTCCGGGATCGCTGCCGATCAGCCTCCAGGCGAAAAACAGCAGCAATCCGCCCAGCAGGGTACCGCCGATAACGTCGGCCAGAAAATGGACGCCCAGGTACATGCGGGTGAAGGCAATGAGCATGATCGCGAAAGGCGCCAGCCAGGCCAGAATGCGGCTGCGGAAAATGGTAGCCAAACCGCCCCACATGGCGATGGCGCCCGAAACATGGCCCGATGGAAATCCGAATGACAAGTTTTTCAGTCGGTAAACGTCGATTACTTCCGGTGCCGGCAGAGCTAAAAAGCTGTTACCGCCCATGGCTCGAAAAGGGGTGGCCACATCCCAGTCCGGTTCCAGGCAGACCACGCGGGAATCGCTGAAAAACGGGCGCGGCAGGCCGAAGAACTGCTTGGCGATCTCGCTGAGCACGGCGGTCCAGGCGATGATCTGGAACAGGAGGAATCCCTTGCGCAGGCTGATGCCGAACATGACGGCGATGACCATGACGATGACGAACCGGTAGTAGCCGGTGGCCGTGATCTGCAGCATCAGCCAGGTCAGCCAGTCTGATGCCTGCGACTGCAAGGCGATATGGACCCCGGTCTGGAACATGGCTCCTCCTGAGGACTTGATTCAAGCGAGCCACCATTGTCGGACAAAGCGCCGCCACTTGTCAACCGTGCCTGAACCAGGAAGAACGCCTCAGCGGCCGGGGCTGCCGCCGAAACGCTGCCAGGCTGGGCCCTGACCGATCAGTTCGAGCAGAGCACCTTTTCCCAGGAGTTGTTGGCCTTGTCCGGATCCACGTTGGCCTGGCCCGGGTCGATGATGATTTTTACCGTACCCGGGCAGGCGAGCTTCCAGATGCGGCTGACGGTCGCGGTCGCGCCCGGGTCGATGGCCGGCACCGGGAATGATTGGGCCACGACGCCGTTGACGTAGAAATCGCCCTGGCAGGCCTGCGAGCGGAACATGCCCTTGTTCTCGATCTTGATGGCGAAGGTCAGGTTGGTTCCCACGTTGGCCATGGTCGGGGAAAACGAGGCGCTGACAGCCAGGTCGGGATTGCCGGCCAGCGTGAAGCAGCCGCTGAAATTGGTAGAGCCACCGGCGCTTTGCTTTAAGAACACGCGGTAATAGCATTGGCTCCCTGCGGCATCATTGGCGTCCTTGGCGAAAACGCAGGACATGGTCCCGAGCTTGGCGTCGATCCCCTGGACCAGGGCCTTGTTCCAGCTGCCCGTGCGGGCCAGCAGGATGTCCACGGTTTGGATGTTGCCCGACCGCTTCCAGGTCACGGCGTGGGAGGTGCCACTCTCCCAGACCTCGCCGCCCTTGGGGGAGAGCAATTCGATCCCGCCTGTCTCCTGCATGGTGAAATCGCCGCTGACCGCCTCGCATTTCCCGTCAAGTGTCCTGACCTTGATCGCATATATGCCGGGGGCGGGATTCAGGGAAGCGGGCTCCCAGTTGAACTGGGTGTCGTTCGGTGTGCTGGCGGCCAAGGGCACCTCCGTGCCGAGAATTCTGGCCTTGCCCGTTACCCTGCGCAGCAGCGTGACCGAGACATTCGCGTCCTGAGAACCGTTTTTCGTCCACATGACGTAAACAGTACCAAAGGGGTTGGTCAATGCGCCCGCCTTGGGGCTGGTGACGGCCATGCAGGGTTGCCCGGTCGTCGGGAACATTTTTATGGGCAGGGTGATGAGCGGCGGTGGGTTGCCCGGGTCCGTCGGCTTGGCGATCAGGGAGAAGCTGCCGCTGAATGCGGAAACCGTATTGTTGCTGTTCCTAACCTTGATGCTGTACCCGCTCCCGGCCAGGGCCGGTCCCCCAGCGAAGGTTCCTGCGTTCCAGCTATAGCTGCCCTGGCCGTTGCTGCCGAGTCCCAGGTCTTGGGCGATGGATCCCAGTTTGCTGCCATTGCGCCACAGAACGATCTCGATCTTAGTAGCGTTCGGTAAGCCTGAGTATGTCCAGGTAATGGACTTGGTCAAACCGATCTCCAGGTTGTCGCCAGCTACCGGGGATTTTACCGTGATACTTGCCGCCGCTGCCGGAGTTGCAGCCAGAATAACCAACAGGATCAGAACCCATTTTGTCTTCATATACCCTCCTTATTTTCGATTGATATAATTGTGATATATGATTTTTCAAAAATAATCTCAATGGAAAGAAAGAAGGGTGAACTTCGTTCCTTAAGATTTTATTGCCTTTACTCGTGGCAGCCGTGGCCGCCGCAGGCGCTGTCGAAGGTGAGTTCGGTCAATTCGCCGGCGCTGAATTTGTCGACCGCTTGCTGCATCGTGTCGCCGGCCAGCAGATAGACCTTGATCCCGCCCTGGTTGAGCAACTGCACGGCCCGTCGGCCCATGCCGCTGGTCAGGACGGCGTCGACCCCGAGC
This sequence comes from Chrysiogenales bacterium, assembly GCA_004525465.1. Lineage (GTDB taxonomy): Bacteria > Acidobacteriota > Aminicenantia > UBA2199 > UBA2199 > UBA2199. The sequence continues at coordinate 2,664 of SPCN01000285.1, forward strand.
CCGGAGATCTTCTCCAAAGGCTGGCAGGCGCCGTGGGCGTGGTGCTGGTTGTCGTTTTCAATGACTTGGACACTCTTGGCCTCGGTGTCGTAGATGGTGAAATAAGCGGCACTGCCGAAATGGTTGTGCACGGTCTCACTCAATCCGTTTTTCCCGGTTGTGGGCAAACATATTTTCATTTGATTCTCCTTTCATTGTTTATTGCCGATTGATTTTTATTGCCTTGTCATGGAGCAGCGCGTCGATGATCTTGAACCTTCCCGATTCCAGGAGCCGCTGCACGGTGCCCCGGGAAATGCCCATTTTTTCCGCCGCTTCGATCTGGCTCAGCCGGTCATGGTCGCACAGGCGCACGGCTTCGAACTCGTCCAGGAATATTTCGTTCAGGGACGTTTGGCGCAGGGGCAGCGAGCGCGGCTTGAAAATCTTGTCCGACTCCAGGAAGCGGCAGCAGCGGTGCTTTTTGCAGCGCGACATTTACTTTCTCCAATTGTGCATATGCACATTATAGAGCATGTTTTGCCCTATGTCAACCGCTTGGATGATTCAGAAAAAAAAACATTTTTTGAGGATCCAGAGTTAAAAAAAATAAAGACGATGAGTGCTTTCGACAAAGGGTTTTTTTTGTTCACAGATAACCCTGCGCCGTGCCCCGATTTTGGGATAAAACATTGACAATTTCGGCTATCTGGTTTATTTTATTAAAAAACTCTACCAACAATTTTCTCGTATAGCTCTGTGTCCCTGGGAACTGTAC
>SPCN01000057.1 GCA_004525465.1 Chrysiogenales bacterium
GCTGTTGTTGCTCTCATTTGCTTCGGACACCTGGGCGGCTGCATCGGCCGTGGCCCGCCAAACTCTCCGTACACCTTGGGGGACCGTGTCTTCAAAGCTCAAGGTTGCAGTTGCCATCTTGACCCGGCTGGGGTCGGCGCAGAGACGCGCCACACTCTCTTGTCCAAGATAAAGATAACCTGCAGGCAAGGAACGCTTTTCCAGCCGCACCAGGAATGGACCTGCGCAAACCCGAGTTGCTGCAGAATTGATGACCGTGACCTTCACTTGAACGCGGTGGCCGCCATCGGTATTCAGGCCTGTCCTCTCCGCCTTGACGCTTACTATCCTCAGATCAGGCTTGATCTTCAGGGTTAGAGAGCTATCCTTTTTTTGATCGGCCGCTGCGGAAGCAAATAGTGTGAAAAAAAGCAGTAAGCTTACTATCGACCATTTGCCTGTTTTCAGTTTGTTCATAAAGTCCTCCTCTGAAGTGGTTTTACAGCATTTAGATAAAAGTTTTTAAAAACAATCTCAAGAAAAATAATTTCCGCAATAATATTCATTTGAATCGCAGCTAGCGGGGCGACACTTTCACCGCCCCTTTTTTAATTCCCGATGTTGTTCAGTATTTTTTTCAGGGCGTTGATTACGTCAGCGGGAGAGACCGGATGGGTGGGATTGAAATTATTTTCCGCGTCCAGCGGCAGGATCTGGGCATTTACCAGGAAAGCGATGGTATCGTAATTTTTATGCAGGGGCGAGAGGTCGGCGCTTGCCATCCTGGCCGCCGCGGGCGTGAAGCGCAGCGTGTAGCTGTTTTTCCCTAGATAGTTTATCAGGGAGTTGAGGGTCACGGCGAACGTGGCCCGGTCGGGAGTGGAGAAACGGTCGAAAGTGTGGTCGGGCCGGGTGCCCATAATGCCGCTGGTGCAGGTTTTGATGATATATTCCCTGGCGAAAGAACCGTCAATGTCGGTGATGATCTCGGGCGCCCTGTCCATCTTGATGAACGGCTCGAAATAATAACCGATCAGGGCAGCCAGTTCCTCGCGGTTGATCTCGGTTTTGAAGAAGATCCTTTTAAATTTCTCGGGCAGATTCATATCCTGGAAGCTGTCGCGGATACGTTTTTTTTCGGATTCTAAAACGGGATCGCCGGGTTTGATCGCCAGCAGGCGGTCCAGGGTTATCAGGGCCATATCGAATTTCCCCTTTTTTTCATAGATGGCGGCCAGCTTCAGCAGCACTACCTCGTTGTGGGCGTCTTTTTCCAGAACTGCCTCATAAAAAGGCAGGCTGCGCTGCCACTCATTTTCGCCGTAATAATGGTCGGCGATCTGCAGGGTGATGGCGGTCATGTCCGGAGAAAACCAGGCCGCCTGTTCAAGAGCTCTGATGTATTTCGCCTTGTCAATATTTTTTGCCTGCTCCGCTTCCAGAAGGTGTTTTTGCGTGGCGCTTGATTGAATATATTCATACCTCAGTTTGATCCAGGCGTCATCCTGGGCCCAGGCCAGCAGTTTGCCGTATATTTGGAAAGCCGCGGCATTGTCGCCCTCAAATTCATGGATGGAAGCCATGCCCATTTGGGCTTGCAAATTTTCAGGATTCGTTTCCAGGGCTTGAGTGAACTGGGCTGAGGCCGCGCTGTATTTTTTGCGAGCCAGGAAAACGTAGCCGAATGCCGCCTGTTTTTTGTCCAGGCGCACTTCGCTGAGTTGGAAAAATTTGTAGGCCGCGTTGGTGTCGCCCTTTTGCAGTTGATCCCAGCCCTGACGGAAATAGGCGTCGCTGAAATCGCCGCTCTGAAGCACCGGCAAATGAAAATCGATTTTTACAGTCTTCACACCACCGCAGGCGATAGTCAACAGGATGAGTGCTGCCGGCAAAATGGCTTTCATTGGATCACACCTCCGTGCTTTTCTCTGAATTGTAACATTTTTCCAAGTGAACATAAAACGCCGGCCTTGAAGCCAGCGGCGGTCCGGCTTTTTTCCAGGACAATGGCCCAGTTGCCCAAAGCGTCAAGCTGCTGTTCATCGGCTACCTCGATGGTGCAGAATTCATAATCACTGAAATAGCGCCTGAATATTTCCTCCTGCAAAGCGTCTATACCCGAGCGTTCAGCGGCGGAAATGTACAGGTCGCCGGGATTTTCTCTGGCCAGCAGTTTCTCTGCGTCATCAAGAAGATCGATCTTGTTGAACACGGTGACGATCTTTTCCTGAGCGATGTCAAGCTGGCGCAATACTTTTTCCACTTCGTTTTTCTGGCCGGGCCAGTCGGGATTGGTCAAGTCGACCACGTGCAGGACGATATCGGCCTGGCGCACCTCTTCCAGAGTGGCTTTGAACGAAATGAAGAGTTCAGCGGGCATACTGCGGATAAAGCCGACTGTGTCGGATAAAATGTAATAGTAGCCGGGGTGGAGGTTATAAAGATTGACCCGGCGCAGCAGGGGATCGAGAGTGGAAAACAATTTTTTGGAAACAAAGACGTCTTCTCCGGTCAAGGCATTGAACAGCGTTGATTTTCCGGCCGAGGTATAGCCGACCAGAGAAACCAGCGGCACCGGCAGGGAACGGCGGTTCTGGCGCTGCAGGTCCCGGTTATTGATCACTGCCTTCAATTTCTTCCGTATGCGGGCGATCTTCACTTTGATAAGGCGGCGGTCGGTTTCTAATTTGCTTTCACCGGGACCGCGGGTGCCGATACCGCCGCCCAGCCTGGACAGGGCGACGCCTTTGCCGGTCAGGCGGGGGAGGAAGTAAAGGAGTTGGGCCAGTTCGACCTGCAGTTTTCCTTCCTGGCTGCGGGCACGATTGGCGAAAATATCCAGGATCAGGCGGCTGCGGTCAATGACTTTAACTCCCAGAAAATCTTCCAGATTGCGCTGCTGCATGGTACTCAGGACGTTGAAGAAAACAACCAGGTTGGCATTGAGCGATTCGATCAGGCGTCCGATCTCCTCGGCCTTGCCCAAGCCGATCAGAAAACGGCGATCCGCTACCGGTCTTTTCTGCCAAAGTTGTCCCAGCGTTGCCGCTCCAGCCGTGCGGCAAAGTGCCTGCAGTTCAGCCATGCTGGCCGTGATCTCCGCTTCACTCTGCTTTACGGAAAACCAGCCGCAGGTTATGGCTCTTTCGACAGGCATTTTTTTATGAACTCCATGATGGCCGCCTTGTCCTCGGCAGCGAACCACTCGATGTCTTTTTCCTGACGGAACCAGGAAAGCTGTCTTTTGGCGAACTGCCGCGAATGACACTGGATCAGTTCCCTGGCCGTGGCCAGGTCTGTTTCGCCGCGCAGGTATGATAGTATTTCCTTATAGCCCAGCGACCGAAAGGGAGGACAGGAAGGGGGGTGGCTTTCGAGCAGTCTCTTGACCTCGTCAATCAGGCCGTTGGCCAGCATTCTATCAACCCGCTTGCAGATGTTCTGATACAGTAGGTCCCGATCGACCTGGAGCCCGATGCGGATAAAGCAATGGGCGGCGAACGGCGAGCTGGTGAGACGAAAGGCTTCGCTGGGCGGCAGTCCGCTGTTGCGATAGATCTCAAGTGCCCTGACCAGGCGCACCTTGTCGTTCGGTCCGATTTTTTTTGCATAGAGGGGATCGATCTTTTCCAATTGCCGCCGCAGGGCGTCCCAGCCAAGGCTGGCAGCTTCACTTTGCAACTGCTGGCGCTGGGTTTGCTTCTTGCTTTCAGGAAAGATGCCCCGGATCATGACCCTGTGGTAGAGGGCGGTCCCGCCGCAGACCAGCGGCACACGGCCGCGCGCAATGATCTCCTGCGCGGCGGCAAAGGACAGGTCCAGGAATTTGCTGGCATTGAACTGCGAGCAGTCTTCGATGATATCGATCAGGTGGTGGGGGATCTCCCGACGGAACTGCGGACTGATCTTGTCGGTGCCGATGTCGAAGCCGCTGTAAACCTGGACCGAATCAGCAGATATGATCTCGGCGTTGAATTCCCGCGCCACGGCCAACGCCACCTGGCTTTTGCCCACTCCTGTGGGCCCGAGGATCTGGATGACGGTGTTCATCAACCGAGCAGGAGCATAAGGATGAACAGCAGAGCCAGAAAAACAAGCTGCTGGCGCAAACGGATCAATTTTCGGATTCCCTGATCCATCGCAATATCAACTTTTCATGGTCTTTGCCCAAGTGGCGTTTCACCGCGTAGATCTCGGCATAGAGGATTTCCTCAAGTCCCTTTAGGAACTCATTGCTGTTTTCATTGAAGTTTTCGTACCAAATGCTCTTCATGACCGATTTTTCATCAATGCGGCCGTTGCCGCGGATCTCCAGGTTCTGGAAACAGGGGTGGATGGATTCCAGGATTGCGGTGATGGAATCAAAGAGAATGGAGTGGGCCACAGGTCCGATCTCCTTGGACAGTACCCGGTAGATGTATTCGAATTTGGCGTTGTAGTATTGCAGTGTCTCATCAAAAGAGGTGAAGGTGGTCGGCAATTGCTGGATGGCGTGGGGCGTGACCTGGCGGGTCGGTTGCTTGCGGTCGCAGATCAGTTCAAGCTTGAGCAGGAAGTAGAGGATCTTCAGGGTGTCGAATCGGAGCAGTTCGCTTTTTTGGATGACCGCGGCAAGAGGCGTGGCTTCGGCCACCAGGGAAAGGATGTGGGTTTCGAAAGGTTTCAGGGCGATCGGGAAGTGGCCTGCGGGCGGAGCTGGAAAAAGCACGTTGTTTGCCGCGAACCTGCTCTCGATAAACTCCTGATCCTCTATGCTGCGGACGCCATCCAGGATCACATCCGGAATCGGAACATCGAGAACGATGTTCTCGACTTCTTTTTCGGGCAGTGGACCGATATCGTACTTGCCTGTACGCAGGGTGAAAAGTGAAAAGACAATGGCGCGCAGATGGGCCGCGACCTCGATCCACAAATGCTCGGGAGTGAGGGCCCCCATTTCCAGAAGGGCCCGGCCGTGCCGGGTTTTGTTTTTTTGCATGCGGCGGATGCTTTTTTCAAAAAGTGCCTTGTTTATGATGCCTCGGCTCAAAAGGAATTGACCTAGGGAATCCTCGGCCAGGCTGGATTGAGCAAAGACAATGCGGCCGTTTTCCAGCCACAGCGTTTTGTTGAAACGTGCCGAAGTGATCTTCAACTGCCCGTCCAGCGACTGGCTGTTCATCAGGGCAAGGATAGAGGCAAAGTCGAATTCGCTCAAGGTCCCTGAGATCGGCAAATGACTGTTCATTAATACTTCATACCAAGTTCCATCTGCGTCAGCTTGTATTGTTCCCGCTCTGCTTCGATCTGCTCCAGGTAACTTTTAGACACGTCTCCGGTGGGGTACTGGCCTGAGAAGCAGGCCTTGCAGAAGGAGCGGATGGCGGGGTTCTGTCTCTTGACCGCCTGTTCCATGTCGTGAATATTCTGGTACAGCACCCGGTCGGCGCCGATCTTGGCGGCAATCTCCTCGGCGCAGGCGTTGCTGGCTATAAATTCCGCCTTGGTTTGCATGTCGATGCCGTAGACGCAGGGGTTGGTCAGGGGAGCGGAATAGGAAGCAAAATAAACATTCTTGGCGCCGGACTGGCGCACCATCTGGATGATGGAGCGCGAGGTGTTGCCACGGACGATCGAATCGTCCACGATCAGCACGTTCTTGCCGACGAACTCGGCGGCGATAGGGTTCAACTTGTGGCGGATCGATCTTTCGCGCATCTGGTCGCCGGGCATGATGAACGTCCGTCCTATATAACGGTTTTTTACAAGGCCTTCGCGGTATCTGAGCTTGAGCAGGCGGGCAATTTCGATGGCAGCCGGCCGCGACGAATCGGGTACGGGGACCACCACATCGATCTGCAGCCCGCTTTTTTTTATGACTCTGGCCAATTTTTTCCCCAGGTCGACGCGCGCCTGGTAGACGTTGATCTTGTTCAGGTATGAATCGGGGCGGGCAAAATAGATGTATTCGAAAATACAGGGTTTAAAAGGTGCCGCCTGCAATTTTTTTTCATGGATATTACGGTTATGGTCAATGAAAATAGCCGAGCCGGGCTGCACGTCCCTGATCTGGGAAAAACCCAGCAGATCCAGGGTGACGCTCTCGGAAGCGAAGGCGTAGCCGGGGACGATTTGCTGGCGGTCGACGCCGAACAACAGGGGGCGCACTCCATAAGGATCGCGAAATGCCACCATGCCCTTATCAGCGATATGGATCACGACCGAATATGCTCCTTTCACAAGCTTGAAAACATGGCGAACAGCGCTGAAAACGCTTTCAGGAGAAACATCCCGTGGACTCGATTTTTCCAGTGCTTCGGCGAAAATATTCAGGATCACTTCGACATCGCAATCGGAATTGATGATCTTATGGGATTTTTCAAAAAGCTCTTTTTTCAATTCCAAAAAATTCATAACATTGCCGTTGTGGGCCGCGGCAATACCAAAAGGGTGGTTGATCCAGAATGGTTGGGCATCTTCAACCGAGCCCTCGCCCACGGTCGGGTAGCGGGTGTGGCCGAGGCCGATATGGCCTTTCAAGCGTGCGCTGTTGTGCTCATCGAAAATGTCGCGTACCAAGCCATTGCCTTTTTTCAAGTGATAATGGCCGTCGTAGGTCAGGATGCCGGCCGAATCCTGCCCACGGTGCTGCAGGGTCAGCAAGCCGTTATATAGTTTAGCGATCACCGCTTCAGTAGAATAAATTCCCAATAAGCCGCACATGATGCCACATTTATAACAGAAATCGCATGAAAGTCAATAAAAAAACTCACCCCCGACCCCTCTCTTTTCGAAAGAGAGGGGAGGCGGAAGAGGGAAAATCTCCTGCCCCTTCTCTTCCCAAGAGAAGGGGGATGGGGATGAGTTTCAGCTCCAAGCGCGGCATAAATTTCAGCCTTTTTTTTAATCAAGGGGATTATTGACAAATACAGGAATTATATGGTAAATCAATTCCATGATCGCAGAATTTGAAAAACAAAAAATACAGAGGGAAGTGATCCGCAAAGAGTCAAGGCTGACCATGATCGTCAGCTTGTCCCTGCTGGCTTCCATCGTCGTCTATACATTGATCGCCTATCTGCATAAGGGCAGTTTCCTGACCAGCAGGGGAGTCCGTGAAGCCTGGAACGTATTGAATATCATATCCATCGTGCTGATCATCATGGTTCTGGCCGTGCGCAAGACCATTTATTTTTCTCCGCGGCTGGTCCGGGAGGATTTCACCCTGACCGCCCTGCTGCAGCGCTGGCGGACCATCGATGTCGTTCTGCTGTCATTTGCTGAAGTTATCGCCATTTTCGGCCTGGTCATTACTTTTCTCGGTATGCCTTTTGCCCGTACTTTTCATTTCTTTGTCAGTGCTTTTTTACTGACCATGATACTGATGCCCATACCCTGGAAGGTCAAGGATAAAATACGCAATTTTGAAAAATACGCCGGGAAATGGATGCCGTAAGCACGGGACTTCCCCCTGCCGTGGGTTTAAAACCAGCCTGTAGCGGAATGTGCGGTGGAAAGGTTAACAGGAGATGCATATGACCAAGAACATTTTGCTGGTGGAATATGACGATTCAACCATAAACGTCATTAAAGAACTTTTTCAACCGCCGCTATTTGAAATTGCGGTGGCCAGCGATGGCGAGATGGCCAAACGGCTCCTGAGCAACCGCTCATTCGACCTGATGATCACTGCTGCCATGCTGCCTCGTTTTCACGGTTTCAACCTGGCCTTGGCCGTGGCCCAGGATAATCCCGGCATGAAGATCATCATTATCAGCGCTATTTACAAAGGGCTGGAGTACAGGCATCAAGCCACTACCCAGTATCGGGCCGACGATTTTTTTGAAAAGCCCCTTGAAAAGGAAAAATTCCAAAAACGGGTTCTGGACCTGTTGAACCTGTCGGCCAGTGATCTGGGAACGATGACCACGGCTGCCACCACCCAGATCCCGGTGTTTGATACGACCAAGATCCCGGCCCCGAAATTCGCTGATGATGAATCTGGCAAGTTGAGTTCCGCTGATATCTTTGGAGACATCATCCAAAAAATCGAGCAAGTACCAGAATTCCAGATCGACTTGGGAGGCGACCAGCCGGCCGCGAATACTCAGCAGAAAAAAATAGAACCGCGACATGCCGACCCTGCCCAGACTGTTTTGGTGAAGAAGGAGCCAGATGCGGTTCCGGAGATTAAAAGGCCGGACCCGGGCGCTACCCATATTCCGACCCCGCCCAGTGATACAAGCCGGGCCAGGGAGAGCAGGAAGGCCGCCGCCAGCGCCCAGAGTATCAACGACAGCTTGGACAGCCTGCGCCATACTGTAAAAAAATCAATCCCGGATAACAAGATGCGTAAGATCGAGGACGATATCGCCCGGCGTTTCGAAGATACCCTTTCCGGACTTGGGTTGCAGCCTAAGCGACCCGCGGCCCAGCCCGGTTCTCCCGGCGAACCTCAGGTCAAATCAATCGAAAAACCGGCGCCGGAACCTGAAAAGAAGATTGAACCAGAACCGGCGTCGACACTCCTCGAAAAAATCATCGTCAAGGAAGAAGAAAAAATACTCGAGGATGAGATCATCGAATTGGGGGAGGAATCGCTGCAAAAAGACAAAGAGCCCGAACCTGATGCTGAAGACAAAAAGAGTGCGGCAAGCAAAGAAAAAAAACCTGCTGAAAAAGCCGTTGCCCAGGATAATCCCAATGAAGTGGGGGACTACGTCCTGCTCGGTTTGATCGCCCGCGGCGGTATGGCCGAGATCTACAAAGCCAAGAAAAAAGGCGTCAAGGGCTTTGAAAAAGTGATAGCCATCAAAAAGATCCTGTCCGGGTATGGCGAAGACGACAAATTCATCGAAATGCTGGTGGACGAAGCCAAGATCGCAGCCGAGCTTTCGCATCCCAATATTATTCAGATTTACGACCTGGGCCGCAAGGACAATTATTATTTCATCGCCATGGAGTATGTTCTGGGCAAGGACCTGCGCGAGATTCAGACCAGGTTGCGTGAAAGGGACAGCTGGTTTCCCGAAGAGATCTCCCTGTACCTGACCATCAAAATTCTTGAAGCCCTGAATTATGCCCACAAGGCCAAGGACAGCCGCGGCCGGCCCCTGGAGATCGTCCATCGCGACGTGTCCCCGCCCAATATCCTGATTTCTTACAGCGGCGACGTCAAGTTGACCGATTTCGGGGTCTCCAAGGCCACGATCAAGATACACCAGACCCTGTCGGGAGCTCTGAAGGGCAAGTTGCTGTATATGTCCCCCGAGCAGGCCCGCGGTGAGAGCAGCATCGATTTTCGTTCCGATCTGTACTCGACCGGAGTGGTCCTGTTTGAGCTGCTGACCGGCAAGAAGCTTTTTCTTGACACCACGGAAATGATGGTACTCAAGAAAGTCCAGAACGGGGAGATCCTCAATCCGCGTGAGATCAACCCGGACATCGATCCGGCCTTGGAAAAGATCATCCTGACCTCGCTGTGCAAGGATTGCGAAAAGCGCTACCAGAGCGCGGCGGCCATGATCGCCGACCTGGAGGCATTCATTCACAAAAAATACGATTACATCCCCGGGCCGGAGCACCTTTCCCACTTTATCTATGGCCTTTTCGAAGCGGATATCCACAGGGAAGGCATCAAGGTGGATCTCAAATCCCTGCCCCCCAAGCCGCGGCCCCGCGAGATATCAAAACCCCTGCCGCCGCCGGAAAAACCGCAACCGGCCGTCACGGTCCCGCCCCCTCCTCCTTCTCCTTTAACCCCCAAGCCTTCCGAACCCGAGGGACTTGTGCGGATCAGTTTTGATGAAGATAAAATCACCGGGCTTGAAAAAAAAGTTGATACCAGCGCCAAAGTGGTTTTTAAGCCCGATTCCATTTTCAAGGAATTGGATCGGGAAAAAAGAAATTCCCAGCTTGGGTTGCTATGCTTGGTCTTTTCATCGTGGCTGCGGCCGCCGGCCTGTATTTTTTTGTTTTCAACAAACCGGGTATGCCGGTAATTCCTTCAGCCGGCAAGCCGGCCGTTGAAGAGAAAAATGGCCAGGCCCAAGAGCTGAACGCCGCGGCGTCGACGCAGTTAACAGGTCAGGAGAAGACATCCGGCACTCAGCCGCAGTCCCTGGAGAAAACTCCGCCCATACCCGGTGCCGTGCCCGCTGCCACCCAAAAAATGCTGGATGACGCGAAACTGAAGCAGGAAGAGGATTTGAAAAAACTCAAGGAAGAAGAGGACAAGAAAAAGCTTCAGGAAGAAAAGCGCAAAAAACAGGCTGAAATCGAACGTTTGAAAAAAGAGGATGAGGACCGCAAAAAGCAGGAGGAGCAGGCCCGGCTGCTGCAGGAAGATGCGGACCTCAAAAAGCAGGAGGAGCAGGCCCGGCTGAAAAAAGAGGAAGCGGACCGCAAAAAAGCCGAAGAACTCAAGCGGCTCGAGCAAGCCAGGGTCAAGGAGGGCGACATCATCCCGCTGAACGATGCCGATGTCCAGCCCGTGGCCATTTCCACTCCCTCGCCGAACATCCCCTCCGCCATCCTCTCCAGCATGCCCAACAGCCAGACCATGATGTTCACCGTGCTGATCAACCAGAACGGCGACGTGGAAACGGTGCGCATCCTGCAGAAATCCAACAACAGCCAATTGAACACCATCCTGACCAACCTGATCAAAACCTGGAAATATTCGCCGGCCCAGAAGAATTCCGTTCGGGTAAAAGTTTGGAAGACCGTTCCGCTGACAATAAAAAAATAACGAGGTGAATCATGGAAAAACTAAAAATTGAAGCCAAAGCGTTTTACGAGTCCACGCTCCGGGAAGCCAAAAAGCAGATTGAGATAATCGATGCCAAGATCGAAGAAGAGCTGGCCCGGGTCAAGGAAATCATCGCGCAGCTGCAGGATCAGAAAAAGGCCACCCGCCAGATCTATGACGGAGCGTCCAACATCCTGGGTGTCAAGAACGAATTCGAAGAAGGCGAAGCAGGTCAGGAAAACTAAGCAGCCTTTTTTGTGA
>SPCN01000338.1 GCA_004525465.1 Chrysiogenales bacterium
ACTCAGCGATAGTATACTCAGTCACGACCGGCCCATCCACGCCTTTGCCGACGACTCGGTTGTCTGCAGTTTCGATAAAGAGATTTACTTTTTCCGGCGCAGCCGTGGTTTCGTGCCGCTGCCCATCCGCCTGCCCTTTTCCAGCCCCGGGACCGTTCTGGCCCTGGGCGCCATGCTCAAGACCACTTTTACCCTGCTGCAGGGGAACCGGGCCCTGGTCAGCCAGCACATCGGCGATACCGAGTCGGCCGCGGCCCTGGCAGCGGAAAAACAGGCCATCCGCCACTACCTTGCCTTGTTCGCCATGCAGCCAACCGTGATCGCAGTCGACAGCCATCCCGCCTACCCCAACCGCCTGCTGGCAGCCGATTTTCCGCACTGCGAAATCGTCGAGGTCCAGCACCACCGTGCCCACATTGCCTCCCTGCTGGCCGAAAACGGCGAGACTGGCAAGGCCCTGGGCATCGCCCTGGACGGCAGCGGTTACGGAGACGACGGCACGGTTTGGGGCGGAGAATTTTTCCTCGGCAACCTGGGCGGCCTGGAGCGCGTCGGCCACCTGCTGCCCATGTTTCTTCCCGGCGGCGACGCGGCCGCTCGCGAGCCCTGGCGCATGGCCCTCTCCCTGCTCCTGGCCCTCCCCGGAAAGGAAAAGACCGCCGGGCGCTTCGCCGACAAATTCGGCCGCAAGGGTGAACAGGTACTGGAAGCATTGTCCAGCGCCGGGGCGGAGTCATGACCTCAAGCTGCGGACGGCTTTTCGACGGGGTGGCCGCGCTGCTCGGCCTGGGTGAGCGCAATTCCTACGAAGGAGAACTTCCTTCCCTGCTCCAGGCCCAAGCAGAGAAGGCCCGGCCGCAAAAGAAGCCCTACCCTTTCGCCATTGAAGAAAAAGCCGGGGTTTTTGTTCTAAACATGCTGCCGGCCGTGGCCGCCATGCTGCAAGACAAAAGGGGCAGGGCCGAAAAAGCCCGCTGTTTTCACCTGACCCTGGCCAGCGGCCTCCAGGACATGGCCAGCCGTTGCACCGGCACTTCAGGAATAAACAAGGCGGCCCTGAGCGGCGGCGTTTTTCAGAACACGCTGCTGCTCAAAATGAGCAGGGACCTGCTCAAGAAAAGCGGTTTCCAGGTGCTGCACCATACCCAGGTTCCGGCCAACGACGGCGGCATTTCGCTGGGACAAGCAGCGCTGGCGGCCGCAAAATACCACAAGGAGTTGTAACTATGTGTCTTGCCGTTCCCATGAAAGTGATCGAGATCAACAACGATATGGCCGTTGTGGAAAGCGCCGGCCTGCGCCGCGAAGTCGGCATCATGCTGCTGGACAAGGTCAAGCTCAACGACTGGGTGATCATCCACGCCGGCTTCGCCATCTCCAAGCTGACCAAAAAGCAGGCCCGGGAAACCTTGGCCCTTTTTAAGGAAGGGGATTTCTTTGGCTGAAGCAACCGCGCTGACCCGCCTGGCCGAGCGCCTGCGCAGCTTTCCGGCCCGCCCCGGGACCAAGATCATGGAGGTCTGCGGTACGCACACCGTGGCCATCCGCCGCTCGGGGCTGCAGCACCTCCTGCCCGCCGGGGTGAAACTCGTTTCCGGACCGGGCTGCCCGGTCTGCGTTACCCCGGACCGCTTCATCGATGAAGCCGTGGCCCTGGCCCGGCAGGGAGTGGTGGTCACCAGCTTCGGTGACATGCTGCGCGTCCCGGGCAGCCGCTCCTCTCTGGAAAAGGAGCGCGCCGCCGGAGCCGACATCCGCGCCGTGTATTCGCCGCTCGACGCCCTGAAGATCGCCAACGAGTCGGGCAAGGAAACGGTATTCCTGGCAGTAGGGTTCGAGACCACGGCGCCGGCCATCGCCGCCACGGCCCTGAAGGCCCTGGAAAAAAAGATTTCCAATTTTTCCCTGCTCACCGCCCTGCGGCTGGTGCCGCCGGCCCTGCAGGCCCTGATCGCCGGCGACACGCGCCTTTCGGGTTTTTTGCTGCCCGGGCACGTCTCGGCAGTCATCGGCAGGCAGGCCTATGATTTTTTGCTCCAACAGCGGCTGCCCGGAGTGATCAGCGGTTTCACAGCCGAAGATATCATCTCATCACTGCTCTTGTTGCTGGAAATGTATAATAAGGATATATATATGGTCATGAACAACTATCCGCGCGTGGTGCGTGACAGCGGCAATGAAAAATCGCGAACAGTGCTGGCCGAAGTGTTCGAACCCGTCGACGCCGAGTGGCGCGGCCTTGGCGCCATCCCGGCCAGCGGCCTGCAGCTCAAACCCACTTTTGCCGCCCTGGACAGCCGCCACCGTTTTGTCATCCGTGCCGAAAGCGCCTCCCCACGAAAGAACTGCCGCTGCGGCGACGTGTTGCGCGGCCTGATCGATCCGCCGGCCTGTCCCCTGTTCAACAAGGCCTGCCGTCCCGACCGGCCGCTGGGACCGTGCATGGTATCGTCGGAAGGCAGCTGCAGCGCCTGGGTGACCTATGGATAAGATCCTGCTGGCCCACGGCGGCGGCGGCAGCAAGAGCGCCGAATTGACCCGGAACGTGTTCCAGCGCTTCCTGCGCGACCCGCTGCTCCTGGAAATGGACGACGCCGCCCGCCTGGACGGCCTGGTATTCACCACCGACAGCTTCGTGGTCCGGCCGCTTTTTTTCCCGGGCGGCGACATCGGCCGCCTGGCGGTCTGCGGCACGGTCAACGACATGGCGGTCATGGGCGCCGAACCGCTTTATCTTTCCATGGCCTTTATCATCGAGGAGGGATTCCCGGTCGCGCAACTGGAAAAGATCCTGGCCTCCATTGCCGGCGCCGGCCGCGAGAGCGGCGTGCGCATCGTCTGCGCCGATACCAAGGTGGTGGAAAAAGGCAAGGCTGACGGCATCTTCATCAACACTGCCGGCATCGGACGCCCGCT
>SPCN01000203.1 GCA_004525465.1 Chrysiogenales bacterium
CCCGATCCCCAGCCCCATAAGCAGAGGAAGATACTTGAAGGTATTGGTCCAATTGGAATAAAGTTCCTTTTGTGAAACAATATAAAAAGCGGAAACCGAGGCCGTGGCCATCAGGAATAGGGGCACATCATAAATAACCATCTGGCCCCAAACCAAATTTCGTCTCAAAATCACCACCGGCAGGATGGAAATTGACAGCGGCAACATCAAGAGGTAGGCCATATTGGCCGCCAGGTGAAAAAACGCTTCGACTTTCACCTTCAGGGGCAGTGACGCTCTGAATATTCTGGGCAGTAGTTTTTTGGCTGTTTGAATGGAGCCCTTGGCCCAGCGATGCTGTTGGGTTTTGAAGGCAACAATATCCACGGGCAATTCGGCAGGGACCGAATGATCAGGGAGATAAATGAACTGCCAGCCTTTCATCTGTGTCCTGTAACTCAAGTCGAGGTCCTCGGTCAGGGTATCGTGCTGCCAGCCGCCACCGTCAATAATGGCGATTTTACGCCAGATGCCGGCCGTGCCGTTAAAATTGAAAAATCGTCCGGAACGGTTGCGAGCCGTGTGTTCGATCACGAAGTGGCCATCCAGGAAGATCGACTGCAAATTGGTCATCAGCGAAAAATTGCGGTTCAAGTGGCTCCAACGCATTTGCACCATAGCCACTTTGTCAGAAGTGAAATAGTGGATGGTGTTCATCAGGAAATGCTTGTGGGGAATGAAATCGGCATCAAAAACGGCAATGAATTCGCCCTTGGCCACCTTCATGCCCTCTTCCAGCGCCCCGGCCTTGAATCCCTTGCGATTTTTTCGTTGCAGGTAGGAAATGTCAATGCCCTGTTTTTTGTAAAAATTCACCCGCCGCTGGGCAATGGCCACGGTTTCGTCAGTGGAATCATCCAAGACCTGTATCTCCAGCAATTCCCGGGGATAGTCCATTTTTACTACCGCGTCGATCAAGCGCTCCGCTACATACATTTCATTATACATGGGCAGCTGGATGGTCACCCGCGGCAATTCTTCGAATTCGCTTTCTGGTTTGGGAACGGCTTTTTTGTATTTATAATACAGATAAACCATATAATAGCGGTGCGAGCCGAAAACAGCCAGGATCGAAAGTACCACAAAATAAAGCACCACAATAACTGCGTTTAGATTTTCCATTTCATCCCCATAAGGTCACTATTAAAAACAAATTATACAACAAAATCATTGTCGGTTCAAGCAAGCTTGTTGACAGAAGGGAAAAATCGGGGTGAGAGGATTTGAACCTCCGGCCTTTCCGACCCGAACGGAACGCGCTAGCCAGGCTGCGCTACACCCCGGAACCTGAGAGGCCTTATTGTAACACAAAAACGGGAGTTTGTGAAATCCCTCCACAGGGGACACGGTCCCCCAGTTTAGGGTTCGCCGCCGTGGAGCTTTGCTTTTGGCACTTATTATAGATATAATGAAAACTTCCGGGGGTGCACCATGAAACGGGCATTGATCAGCGTTTACCATAAGGAAAATATCGAAACAATCGCTGCGGCTTTGGTTAAAGCAGGATGGGAAATCATTTCAACCGGCGGAACAGCCGCTTTCCTGAAGCAAAGACACATCCAGGTTACCGAAGTTTCCCAGATCACCAATTTCCCGGAAATTCTTGACGGCCGGGTAAAGACCCTGCATCCGCTGATATTCGGTCCGGTCCTGGCCAAAAGAACAAATGATCATTTGCGGCAGTTACAGGAATTCCGCTCGGCCAAGATCGACCTGGTAATCATCAACTTTTACCCCTTTGAGGATGCCCTTGAAAAAAAAGCCGCTGATATGGATGCCATGCTGGAAAACATTGATATTGGCGGCCCGGCCCTGGTCCGCGCTGCCGCCAAAAATTTTCGTGATACCATCGTGCTCATCGATGAAAAGGATTACGCACCGGTCATCGCCGCGATTGAGAGCAACAATGATATCTCAATGGAATCGCGAAAAAAATTGGCGCAAAAGGCCTTCGCCTATACCTCTTTTTATGACTCGTTGATCGCGGCCTACCTGCATTCAGGCGAGATAGCCCCCCCCGATTTTTTAAGCATCGGCGGCCGCAGGACACAGACGCTGCGCTACGGTGAAAATCCCCACCAGGCGGCTTTCATGGCCATCAGTGACCGCCGTTCGCCCTTTGGCGCCATCAACCAATTGCAGGGCAAAGCTTTGTCTTTCAACAACATCCTGGATCTGGCCATGATGTATGAGCTGCTGAACGAATTCCAGGAGAAAAAACATTTCGCGGCCATCGTCAAACATCAGAATCCTTGCGGTGCCGCCCTGGCCACAGCCCAGTTGCCCGCATTTCAAAACGCTTTCCACGGCGATCCGCGTTCTGCTTTTGGCGGCATCGTCGGTTTCAATCATCGCCTCGAAGCCGCAACCGCCGCGGCCATGAGTGAAATTTTTTTTGAGGTCATAATCGCTCCTGACTTTGCTGATGAAGCATTGAAGATCCTGCACAAGAAAAAAAACCTGCGCCTGATCCGCATGCCGGCCGGCTATATGGAAAATGCGGATTTCAAGACCATCCCCGGAGGTTTCGTCTATCAAAGCCGTGACAACCAGACAGCTGACGCGAAATCCTTTGCATTGCAATCCGGAAAGCCTTTGAGCAAAAATGAGAAGGGGGACGTAGGGTTCGGCTGGAAAATCATCAAATACGTCAAATCAAACGGCATAATCATTGTCAAGAACCTCACCTTGATCGGTGTGGGCGCCGGCCAGGCCAGCCGCATCGATGCGGTGGAACTGGCCATCCGCAAATGCCAATCCTCTCCGACCGGAGCGGTGCTCCTTTCCGACGCGTTTTTTCCCTTCCCCGATTCGGTCGAACTGGCCGCCAAACACAATATCACCATCCTGGTCGAGCCCGGCGGATCGATCAAGGATCCCGACGTGATTCAAGTTGCTCAGAAACTCGGCGTCACCCTGCTTTTTACAGGCATCCGCCATTTCCGGCATTAAGAGGCCGCCCGCCAAGCGAATCCCAGCGGAAACGGCCCGGCTTTCATTGACAACCGGCCTGAATTCAGGTAATTTTCTCTCATGGAACCAGGCGGCATAAAGATCTCAGCGGTCATCATTACCTACAACGAAGAAGATCGCCTGCCCGATGCTCTGGATAGTTTGCAGGGCGCAGTCGATGAGATAATCGTGGTCGATTCTTATTCAACCGACCGTACCCCTGAAATCGCCAGGCAGGCCCGGGCAACTTTCTATCAAAATCGCTTTGAAGATTACGGCCAGCAGAAAAATATCGCCATGCAAAAAGCCAGTCATGACTGGATACTCAACCTGGACGCAGACGAGAGGGTTTCCCCCGAACTGAAACGCTCAATCAGCGATTTGAAAGAAGGGAATATTCCGATAAAGGCGTCCGCCTACGCCATCAAAAGAAAAACCTACTACCTGGGGCGCTGGATCCGCCATTCGGGTTGGTACCCCGATCGCAAGATCAGGCTTTTCAAAAAAAATGCCGCGACTTGGCAGGGGAGGATCCATGAAAGTTTGAAGGTGACCGGTGTTGTCGCCTCTTTACCAGGCGAAATATTGCACTTCACTTACCGTGATATCGGCGACCACATACGCCGCCTGGAACGCTATTCCACGTTTCTGTCCGAGGAGATCATCAGCCAAAAAAAGAAGTGCCTGATCCTGCGCCTGCTGGTCCTGCCGCCGGTGACTTTTTTAAGGCATTATTTCTGGAGATTGGGATTTCTAGATGGTTTTGCCGGCTTGGTCATCGCCTCGGTATCTTCCTGGGGAACCGCCATGAAATACTTCAAGGCCATCGACCTGAAGCGATCCGCGCCGCGCCAGGCGAAGTGATTGAAAAACCAGCCGCCATGCGCTATAATATGCGCATGAGCAAAACACCTAAATGCAACACTAACCAGACGGCCAAGTGGATCCGCGTCATCGTTTCGCTCGGCGTCATCGGCGCCGGGATTTATTATAAAAACTGGATCGGGCTGCTGGGCATCATCACCCTGCTCAGCGCCTTCACCGGCTCCTGCCCCCTTTCCCTGCAATTCAGAGGCTTGAACGATATAAAGATCAAACGCAACAATTCAGAACAAGAATAACTTTCGGCCTTTTTAAGCCGTAAGCAACGGCCGGTGACATAGAACTCTTGACAGTTTCCATGAAAAGTGCTATAATTTTTTCAATTCAATAGAATCCGAGGAAAAAAATGAACCCCCCTTTAAAAAAACATGGAATTTTATTGTTTTTTATGGTTTTGTCAGGGCTTTCCCTGAAATACGCTGTGGTTCTGGCGGCCAGGCAGGCCGAAAGCCAGAAAACCATCCTGTCACTGCAAACAACTGTCGATAAACTCAATGATAAGCTCAACGTCCACCGTGATGCCATGGCCAACACCGATTTCTACCGCTTCCAGGAAAATATTTTTCGCCTGCAAAAACCCGGATTTACAAAAATCACCAATTCAGTTTTTACCCTGAGCCGGAAACACGGTTTCGATCCCTACCTGGTCATGGCAATTATCTTCGTGGAAAGCAGCTTCAACCGTCATGCCGTATCCAGAGC
>SPCN01000136.1 GCA_004525465.1 Chrysiogenales bacterium
CATCGATACCTGCATGAAAGCCGCCGAAACCGGACACCTGGTCATGACCTCCATCCATACCCCGGACATCATGCGCACCCTGAACCGTATCCTGGGGTATTTCCCTCCCGAAGAACAGCTCTCTGTCCGCCAGCGCCTGTCAGAGAACCTGCTGGCCGTCATCTCCCAGCAACTGCTGCCCAAAATGGACAAAACCGGCATGATCCCGGCCTGCGAAATCATGCTGGTGAATAAAACCATCGAGATGTGCCTGAAAAACCCGGAAAAAACCGATACGATCATGAAACACATAGCCAAGAACCGCGATGTGGGCATGCAGACCTTCGACCAGCACCTGATCGATCTGGTAAAAACCCGCAAGATATCCATGGATGATGCCATGATAGCGGCGGAACAGTCCGATCAGCTGGAACGGGACATGACCCTGGAACCGTAGGGTATAACCCAGGGAAGGGTTTTATCCCCTCAAGGTGACAGGCACCTTCACGTATACAAAGAATCAAGAACCTTTCTTTTCACGATAGAAAAAGATGATCAGCAATCCGGGAAGCAGGAACAGCAGGTCGCGGAAGATCAGCATATAAATGTTCTCTTTATCGGCAACTGTAGATGAAAAGCAACCACAACTCAGGTCGATGCCGCGCGCGGCATTGAAACCCAGGGCCAGGATAAAAACCAGCAGCAGCAGCGACAACAGGAAAGCGGCACTGCGCACCCACAGGCCGGAAACCAGGCAAAGCCCGGCGATCAACTCCAGCCAGGGCAGCACCAGGGCCGGCATGGTGATCAAAAAATCGGGCAATATTCCGTAATTGGCAACGATCCCGGCAAATTCCTGCGGGTGGGCGATCTTGTCCAGGCTAGCGTAGATGAATATTCCTCCCAGGAACAGGCGGGCCAAGACCTGCAACGGCCGGGCCGACAGGATGGGGGCGATCTTATTTCTCAACAGCATTTCCCTTCTCCAGCCAATCCTCCATGCCCCCTTTATAAAGGAACAGGACCTTCAGCCCTTTTTGAAAGAGCCTTAAGGCCAATTCATGCGAGTCGGGGCATGTCCAGCCGCTGCAGTAAACGATCAGCATCCGCGCAGCCCGCAAGCGCTCCTGCAGGTGGGGGAAGAACTCGTCAAAACGAGAAATCGGCAGACTGGCAGCGCCGGGAATGTGTCCGTGTTCAAAATTTTCAACAGTCCGCGCATCAAGCAAAACAATCCCCGGGTCAGCACTGAACTGGCGGACAAAATCAACATCGGCTTCACTGAAACCGGAAACGGACACGGCCGGGGCCGCAGCGGGCATTTCCCGGAACAGAGGCAGTGGCTTGCGGGAGAAATAATTACTGCCCAGGCCAATCACCAAGCTGGCCAGGACCATAAGCAGCATTTGCAAATAATTTTTTTTTTTCATGCGCATTCCCTTGAAAAACGGCAACGGCCATTCCCTGCTCAGCATATCATCAGAAACGGGCTAAATCCAGCGATCTGTATTGCAGGGCTTCCTGCACGTGCGGGGCGGTGATCGACTCCACTCCATCCAGATCCGCTATGGTTCTGGCCACTTTCAATACCCTGAAATAACCACGGGCGCTCAGATCGAACTTGTCCACAGCCAGTCGCAGCAACTGGCCGCCGCTTTCGTCCAGCGGGCAGAATTTTCTGATCTCGGCATTGCGCATTTGGCCGTTGGCGAATATCTTTTTTTTTAAGTTCTTGAAACGATGCAATTGCAGGTTGCGGGCACCGACCACCCTCTTCTTGATGTCAGCGGAACTCTCCGCCATTGCCAACGAAGTGATCTCGTCCAGTTTGACCTTCTTCACCTCGATTTGCAGGTCGATGCGATCCAGCAATGGCTTGGAAAGCTTGGCATAGTAGCGGTTTTTTTGGGAATGGCTGGCGGCGTAACCACCCGCTTCCCCCAAACCGATTGAGTCCTGGCTGGGATTCATGGCCGCCACCAGCATAAATCGGGCCGGGAATGTGGAAGACTTCAGGGACCGGGAAACGGTTATCTTGCCGTCTTCCAGCGGCTGGCGCAGCACTTCCAGTGCTGATTTTTTAAAATAGGGCATCTCGTCCAGAAAGAGCACACCGTTATGAGCCAGGGAGATCTCACCGGGTACCGGGTATTTGCCGCCACCGCTGATGCCGACATCAGAAATGGTATGGTGCGGCGAACGGAAGGGCCGGCCGCAGACCAAACCGCCCTTCTCGCCCAGGAGACCGGCAGCGCTGTAGATCAACGATGTTTCCAGGATTTCATCATCACTCATGTCAGGCAGGATGGATGGCAGCGCTTTGGAGATCATGGATTTTCCCGATCCCGGGGAGCCGATCATCAGGACATTGTGAAACCCGGCGGCGGCGATCTCCATTACCCGCTTGGCCATATACTGGCCCTTAATCTCGGAAAAATCATTATCGCAAAACCCGAGGGGTTCCTTGATTATCTCGGAATGGCAGGGGGTGAAAGCGGCGGGATTTTCGATCAACTGGATGACCTGGGTGAGATTTTTCAAGGCATATACTTCGATATCTTTGACAAACTGGGCTTCCACACGGTTTTCAAAAGGGATCACGATGCCGCGGAAACCTTTTTCACGGGCATATAAGGAAATATTCAACACGCCCTTTACCGGGTTCAGATCACCGTTGAGGTTCAGCTCGCCGTAAAACAGCAGGTCGGCAAAGGCCGGGCTTTCCATGCGGTAGCGGTTCTTGATGATACCCACGGCCATGGGCAGGTCCAGGGCCGAGCCCTCTTTGCGCACATCGGCCGGTGAGAGGTTGATCACGATTTTCGTGGCCTGGGGATAATCGAAATTGGCCTGGCTGACCGCCAGTTTCAGCCGCTCGCGACTCTCCTTGACGGCATTGTCGGGCAGGCCGACGATGACAATGCCGGGAATGCCGCGCGAGAAACCGACTTCGACCTCGGTGGCCACCACTTCCAGGCCGTTGAGAACCGCCGAATTGATCCGGCTGATCATCCTTCCCCCCGGGGAATAATCAGGTTCATGCCCGGCTTGATCAAGTTTGATTTCAAACCATTGACCTTCTTGATCTGGCTGACCGATGTCGCATGACGGCGGGCGATGGAATATAGATTGTCCCCGGGACGGACCCGATAGCTATTGTATTTCGGGATCTTTGCGGGCGGGATTCTTTCCAGGCCGGCCAGGGCTGCTTCATCAGCGAGAGCCGGGATGCGCAAGCTGTATTCACTCAAGTTGCTGGGAGTGAAGTCCCGCAGCAATTCAGGGTTCAGCTTTTTCAGATCAGCATAGGAAATTTGCAGCAGGGCCGCGATATGCGACAACGAGGCCGGCGACGGCACAACCGTGGTTTTGCTGTCGGTAAAAATCGCTTCAGCGCCGCTGATCTTGAAACCATATTCCTGGGGAGCGCGGGCAATGATCAGTGAGGCCAAAAAGGCCGGCACGTAGTTCTTGGTTTCGCGACGGATATGGCGGGTCTGGTTAATGGTGAAGAAATCCGATGTTTGCAGTACGCGCATGGCTTTTTTAACCCGGCGCGGGCCGCCGTTGTAGCAGGCCAGAACGATGTACCAATCGTTGTATTCCTGATAGAGATCCTTCATGAAGCGGGCCGCGGCAGCGGCGGCCTTGAACGGATCCAGCCGTTCATCGACCTGCCAATCCACCCGCAACCCGAAGATCCGGGCGGTCGCGGCCATGAATTGCCAGGCCCCCCTGGCCCGGGCCCGGGAAGTGGCATCGACACGAAAACCGCTCTCGATGATCGGCAAGTAAACCAGGTCTTCCGGGATTTCGTACTGGCGAAAAATCTCCTTGAAGGGAGCTATGTACTCGACCATGCGGTCGAGGGCCCGCTGGATGCCGTCGTGGCGGATAGTCTGGAAGGCCTTGAGAAAGGAAACCACCTGAGAATTGACGATCACCGGAATGCTGTAGGAAACCACCGCGGCTTCACTTACTTTCTGCTTCAGGTCCAAAACATCCTTTGCCGTGGGCAGAAAAAGCGGCGTGGAGATGACCTGGTCGAGAAAGGCCTCATGTTGGCCATTTTCCGGACTGTTTTTGTCCTTCAAATAATTCAACTCGATATCGGCGATTTTTTTAACATAATCGTTCAGGATATTTTTGCTGCCGCCGTCTTGAGCGCCGACACGAGCATCGAGGAGCACATCCATGGTTTGGTTAAAGCAGGACCTGGCAGCCGCCATATCGCCTTTTTCCAAACAGGTCTTGCCTTGCTGGAAATAAACCGCGGCCCTGGCCGGCGGACCTCCGGCAGCAAGCGGATCTGCGGCGGGAACCCGGGTAGGCCGGGATGCGGCGCAGGCAATTAGCAAGGAAAAAACTGCAAGCAGCAGGACGGATTTAATTTTTGACATCTAGAATGATATTTACCTTCTTGGTTTCGGGATTCAGGACAATGTCGAAGGAATGGAGGCTGCGGCCATCGCTGTCCTTGACCTCAACGGTCAGGCGGCCGTTGCCGGCGGTGATCTTTTCAATTTTTGTGATGCGCGTAGGATCTTCCAAGCGGTTCAGCAACTCGCCGAAAGATGGATTGAACGGTTTAGCCTGGCGTGACTCCCTGGCTGCGCCGTCGTTTTTTTCAACTGCGACCGGCGGGACAGTCTTAGCTTTCGCAGGCGGCTCCGGCCCGGCATCGCCGGCGGCTATTTGTTCCATGTTGATTTTTTTTACAGGCAGATCTTCCATCTTGACCATCCGCTGGTCATGATTCACATCGAACTGCACGGCTACATTCTTGGCGGGAACCGTAGCGCGTTCCAGCGCATCCTTGATCTTGACCAGGGTCAGGCCAGAGATCTCGCGCAGGGTTTCGATGACCCCGCGGCCGTTGCGGGCCACGGCCTCAAAGTAGGGCCGCTTCAACCCGTTCAAATTGCCGTTCAGTCTGTCCAGGGATGAAATGCTTTTCAGGTCCCTCTTGTTGTATTGGAAAACCAGGGGAATGTCCTCGATCTGATGGTTGTAGAATCCCAGGTTTTCTTTCAGGTTGCCAAAACTCTCCAGGTTGGCTTGTTCCATCAATTCCTGGGAGTCGGCCACGAAAACGATGCCGTCAGCGCCTTTCAAGACCAGTTTGCGGGTGGAATCGTAAAAAACCTGCCCGGGAACTGTGTACAGTTGAAACTTGGTTTCGTAGCCCTTGATCAGGCCGACATTGACGGGCAGCAGGTCAAAAAAAAGGGTGCGCTCGATCTCGGTTTCCATACAGACGAGCTCACCGCGCGTATGCGGGCTAGTCACGGAATAAATATACTGCAGGTTGGTGGTTTTTCCACCCAGTCCGGTGCCGTAATAGACTATTTTTGCGGTTACCTGTTTCGATGTATGGTTGATCAGCATCTCATTCTGCCCTTTACATTTTCGCATTTTCCCCGGACAAAGTCAATTGTCCTGCCGGGACCGAAAAGGGCCGGTCGATGCTGCGCGCTTAAAAATCGAAGCCGATCCAGAAATTAACGCCGCTGTATTCCTTATTCTTGAAATCGGTCCGGTAGACCCATTCGAAGTGCAGGGGATATCCGAAAAGGAAAAATTCGATGCCGTAGCCATAAGAGGACAGTGAGTCTTTCAGCTGAAACTTGCCAGGCTCGAAAATGCGATATTCCTGATCATTGAACCACAGGCCGCCGAAATCAAAGAAGAACACGCCGCGCACCGGGCCGACGACGCCAATCGGGGTCAGGGCGGCATGGACCAGGGGGAAGCGGAATTCGGCATTGAAAAAGAATCCTTTGTTGCCGACCAAGCTGCGAAAATCTGCCGCTCTCAAAGTATTGTTGCCGCCGCTCCAGTACAGCAGGGAGTTCTTGCCGCCGGAATAGAATCCGCTCAAGCGGAAGGCCAGCAGGGAATAGTTGTCGAGGCGCACGTACTTGCGGAAATCGCCTTCCAGGGAATAGGCATCCAGCGATTTGGAAGAAAGCTTGAAATATTTGCCGACGCTCAGCCGGAAGGTGTGGCCCTGGTTCGGTCCGTAGTAGGAGAAGCGG
Organism: Chrysiogenales bacterium; assembly: GCA_004525465.1. Classification (GTDB taxonomy): domain Bacteria; phylum Acidobacteriota; class Aminicenantia; order UBA2199; family UBA2199; genus UBA2199. The sequence continues at coordinate 6,018 of SPCN01000136.1, forward strand.
GTGGTTTCGGATACCAGCACCGCCGAAACCGGCAGGGCGAAGCCGTTGAAGAACTGGCCGAAGGGAAGTTCCTGCTGGTAATAGAACAGGTCGGAATCCTCTTCCTGGTGGTAGGCCGACATGGTCAGTTCGGCGCGGGTAGAGCGGCTGAAAGGATAGATCAGGGCAAATTCGGCGCCGATGCGGCTGCGCAGCGAAAGGTAATAGTTGCTGACGTAGGGATAATAATAGGCATCGCTTTCGGAAAAAAGATGGGTGTACAGTTGCAGGCGGCGCCGCTGGTTCAAATAGGCCAAATGGTAGGAACGGTAGCCGTAAAAGGAGGCCAGATAGAATATGAAGTTGTGGTCACCCAACATATCGGTCACGTTCAAATAGGAAGAGCCAAAGAAACCGCCGTTGGTGTCCACGGCCACCGTGACCGGGGGCAAACTGGTAATAATCAGCTTTTCAAAAGGCTTGAATTTTTTTACGCTCAATGTAAAGGGCGCGGCC
>SPCN01000396.1 GCA_004525465.1 Chrysiogenales bacterium
ATGGAAATAGACCTTGAGGTCTTGAACCGAAAGCAATATTTCGGAGTTTTCAGTCATTTGCTATTGTTGTTCATCGGTCTGAATTTTCTTTTAACTACGAAATGCGCGAAATACGCCAAAGTGCTTTAACAACGAACCGCTTGTGTTCGAGTTGTGGGTAATGGCCAAAGACAACCCATAGGCAATACCCTATCTTGGCTTTCTTTTTCGCGCCTTTCGCGCATTTCGTAGTTCTCCCTTCTCCATTGATCTGAACCTTCTCGATCATTGTTTCAATTCCGCTGTCTCAATTTCGGGTTCAGGATGTCGCGCAGGCCCTCGCCGAAGAGGTTGAACGCCAGCACCACGAGAAGAATGGTCGCACCGGGGATGAACGTCAGCCAGGGCGCATCGAAGATGAAGCGCTTGCCGTCGGAGAGAATGTTGCCCCAGGTGGCGTGGGGCGGCGGCACGCCGAACCCCAGAAAACTCAACCCTGCCTCCGTCAGGATGGCCGAGGCGATGCCGATGGTGGCGGAGACGAGAACCGGCGCAATGGCGTTCGGGGTCATGTGCCGGAAGATGATCCGGACATTGCCTACCCCCAGCGCCCGTGCCGCCGCCACGAAGTCCTGCTCCCTCAGCGACAGGAACTCCGCGCGCACGAAACGCGCCGTACCCTCCCAGCTGGTCAGCCCGATCACGATCATGATGGTGTAGATGCTGGCCGGGAGCAGCGCCACCACGGTGAGTATCAGGAAGAAGCTGGGAAAGCACAGCATGATGTCCACGAAGCGCATGATGACGGTGTCCACCCGGCTGGTGCCTTTGAGGAAAAACCGCATCCAGGGCGCGGGCGATTTCCGGCGGCGGAACCCCCAGGGCGAGATCGAGAAAAACAGCCAGGCATGACCGGTAACCAGCACCACGGCCCCCAGGGTGCGCTGGCCTGCCGCGAGCAGGGCCGCGCCCGACAGAAGCACTGCGGTCACCAGAACCTGCTCCAGGCGGACGTGCTGCTGCCCGTAGTAGCCGGCGATGGCGCCCATGAAAATGCCGATGGCGACGGAAATGCCGACGGCCACGAACCCGACGGTCAGGGAGACCCAGGCGCCCTGCAGCATGCGGGCGAAGACGTCTCGGCCGAGATCGTCGGTTCCGAAGGGATAGAGTCCCAGGGCCGGGATTTCATCGGGTTTCAGGGAGGCGGCGTCGGGGCGCGACAACGGTGGGCGCAGCTTTTCCTGCAACCGCACCACGGACGGGTCAAAGACGGGTTTGGACCCGGAGGTCAGGAAGACGCCGGCCACCGCGGTGGCGAAAAACAGCGCGAAGACGACCAGGCCTCCCAGGGCCAGGCTGTTTTTGCGCAACAGCCTCCAGAACTCCTCGAAGCGCGTGCGTCGGGGCGCGGCGGGCTCCTCCAGGGGTGCGGCGAGTGCTATGTTTTCAGTGTTCACAGCCGGATCCTCGGGTCGACCAGGACGTAGAGCATGTCCGACACAAAGGTGCCGATCAGCACCAGCACGGCCGCAATGAAGTTGATGGTCAAAATCAGCGGGTAATCCCGGGCCAGGATCGCCTCGTAGGCCATGCGGCCCATGCCGGGCCAGGAAAAGATGGATTCGATGATCACCGAGCCGCCGATCAGCCCCGGCAATATCAGGCCGAACATGGTCACGAAGGGCAGCAGGGCGTTGCGCAGGGCGTGCTTGTAGTGCACCATCTCCCAGGGCAGGCCCTTGGCCCGGGCGGTGCGAACGTAGTCCTGCCCCGCCACCTCGAGCATCTGGCTGCGCACGTAGCGGGAAAGGACGGCGATGCCGCCGGTGGCCCCCAGGATGGACGGCAGCAACATGTGCCAGAGCCGGTCCATCATCCGGAAGGGCAAGGCGGTATCCCCGATGCCGAAGGTCTGCATGCCGATGACCGGCACTTCCAACTGTGTCACGACCAGGATGATGAGGATGTAGGCGAAGAAGAAACCCGGGATCGAGATCAGGACATAGGAGATGAACGTGGCGCTGCGGTCGTATATCCCTCCCCGGAAAATGGCCGAGCGGATCCCCACCGGAAACGAAATGGTCCAGGTGATGAGGGTGCCGACGATGAAAAGGGGCAGGCTGTTCAGAAAACGTTCCCAGATCTTCTTGAGTACCGGCTGGTTGTCCTTCCAGGAGACGGTGCTGCCGCTGAACAGGTCGCGGTAGAAATAGGCGTACTGGACATACAGCGGCTGGTCCAGATGGAAGGCCGTGCGGAAACGCTCCACCATTTCGGGGGTGAACTTGGGGTTCAGGGGGTCTACCTGGCTGGGTTCCCCGGGCGCCAGGTGGATGATGGCAAAGGAGACGATCGAAACAAAGAAGAGTGTAACGATCTTCTGCACGATGCTGCGACCGATGAAAGCGATCATCCGTTCAGTCCTTTTTGATGGCTTCGTAAAAAACCCCATTCCGGCGTTGCGCTTCATCCCGCTGTCGCTGCGGCGTACTGCACGTACGCCGCACTCCACGGGA
>SPCN01000275.1 GCA_004525465.1 Chrysiogenales bacterium
ACAATTCAATAAAATCCTATTACGGTTCCCCGGCTTTCAATCAGCCCTGGCAGAACATTGATTACTTGAATGAAAAGCAGCTCAAAATATTGACCGCTAAATTCAGGGATTTCTATAAAAAGGCGCCGGGGCCCCGGGTCGCCCGCATAAGAGGGCGTTACTTCCTCATATTTTTGTTTTTGCGCTATACCGGTGCCCGGATATCCGAGGTAACGGGCATCGATGACCAGGCCGATGTGGATTATCGCTCTGCTGACGTTACCCTGGCCGTGCTGAAACGTCACAATCCCCATAAGAAAAACATGAGAAAAATGGTTCCCGTGCCGCTGCAGGTGGTAACTAAATTGACCCGTTACCTGGCGCAGTACCCCGAAATGAAAGGCAAAGCTTTTTCTGTTGACCGGTCAAATTTTTTCAGACTATTTCAAAAGCTTACCCTGGAGTGCGGGTTTCCAAAGACCCTGGCCCATCCGCACGTCCTGCGCCATACCCGGGCCATGGAATTGGTCCGGGCCGGCGTGCCCTTGACCATCGTGCAGCAGATCCTGGGCCATTCGAATTTGAATACCACGGCCGTTTACCTGCAATTTTCAGGACAGGAAGCCAAATCGATCCTTAAGGACCGCGGGCTTATCTGATCGCTGAACTTGGCTCATGACTGAGCTTGCAGCCCTAGCGGAAAAGTTCAATCGTAGAATTCTGTGGACCTTGGCCAAAGGATAACTGAATGAAATCATAGGCGGGCCATTTTTTTATATTTTCATTATTCCATCTATGTTATTATTCAACAATGAATGAAATCGACGTATTAAAAATTGTTTGCAAAAGGCTGAGTGATGCAAAAATCGCATATATGATCAGTGGTTCAGTCGCACTCAGTTTCTACAGCGAACCGCGGATGACTCGTGATATTGATATCGTAATAAATATCAATGCTCGAAATATTGACAAAATGATGAGGCTTTTTGAAATTGATTTTTATATTGACCGGGAAATGCTGGAAAATGCCGTACGGAATCAAACGATATTTAACATTATTAACCTGGAAGCGCTGATTAAAATCGATTTCATCATTCGTAAAAATGAAAAATACAGGATAGAAGAATTTAATAACAGAAAAAAAATAAAACTCCATGATGTCGAGATTTATGTAGTTGCCATTGAAGATTTGATTGTGTCGAAATTATATTGGGCGAAAGACAGTCATTCTGAAATTCAGCTGCGCGACATAAAAAATTTAGTTAAAGCGGATTTTGACCTGAAATATGTCAAAAAGTGGTGTAAACATCTTGGGCTTGAAAATGTTTTAGGGGAAGCTTTAAATGAATGATACCAATAAAGAAATTGCAGAAATTTATCATACTTTAATGATGCAAAGAAAACCGGAGCAAAGGATTGAGATGTGCTTTTCAATGCTCAGGAGCGCAAAAGAGATCATCAATGCGACCATCAAAAGCAAAAGCAACTGGCAAGCGGAATTATTCCTTAGATTGTATGGCAACGATTTTAACGAACCAACTAAACAAAAAATCTTGGCGGCTCTTAAAAAAAAGGCTCTGGGGACGGTGACTTTGGAATGAAATCTCCGGGGTCGCGCCTCAACGATGAACTTTGCGTTTTGGGAAACAGTCTTATTGCACAATACCAGGGTATAGCAGTTACAGATCGAACATGTCATGCCTTTGATCATAAAATACTACGTGGAGAGTTCCTGGAAAATTTCTTTTTATGCGCTGAGTTCCCCTGTTTAACTTGGATTATTTATTGGCCATTTCACGGAAACCAAGATTCCAGCCGATTATTTTTATTCATAAAGGTTTACCTTTTCTTCTGGGACGGCTCCCGCGGACAAAGAATTTCTCTTTTTCGTTTTCATTGATGAAGGAATATATTTTTTCTAAAAGAGCGGTAAGTTCTTTTTTAAACGGACTCCGTGGATTCAGATCATAAAGCCTGGTCTTCCCTTTCAAGCGGCTGACCACGATCCCGTTTTTTTCAAGATTTTCCAGGTGTTTCTGTACGGAGCTCAAGCTGGATTGAAACACCCGGCTAATCTCATTTGGATAGGACTCAGGATTCACAGTGATATACACCAGGATTTTTTCCTTTAATAAAGATCCAAATACCGATTCAATCATTTCAATCAACCTCCACAAGCGGTTACTTGACCTACCTAATAGGTTGATTGAATTATACACCAGTTTCAGGTGGAATAAAATATTCTTGCGGATTGAAAACTTTTTATCGCCCATCCGCACGTCCTACGTCATACACGGGCCATGGAAACGGTCCGGGCCGGCGTGCCGTTGACCATCGTGCAGCAGATCCTGGGCCATTCGAATTTGAATACAACGGCAGTTTACCTGCAATTTTCCGGACAGGAAGCCAAATCGATCCTGAAGGAGCGCGGGCTTATATGATCCCCGAGCTCGACCGCGAGATCGCGCATTTCAATCTATTTTATGATGGCATCGAGTCCAGGCCGGTTACTGCCGGTACTTCAGCTAACGGTCCGCCGGCAAGGGCTTTAGGTGCCGGCTAGCAAACCGGCGCTTTTTCCGGCCGCCATCGCGATCCCTCAACGCTTGATGTTGGGCAATTCCAGGCCGTAGCCCTTCTTGCGGTCATCGGCCTTGAGCATGAAAGCCACAAAGACCGCGACGATGCTTAAGCTGAGGAAGATGAGCATGGGCAGGGTGTAGTTGTAGGCAACCATGCCATTCACGTCAGGCAGCCGGCAGAAGCGGTCCAGCACCCAGCCGATGAGTAAGGGCACGCCCATCAGGCCGATGTTCTGGGTGAAGAAGATCATCGAGTAGGCCGTGCCCAGCTGCTTTTCCGGGATCAACTTGGGCACGGAAGGCCACATGGCGGAAGGAACCAGGGAGAAAGCCACGCCCAGGAGCAGCATGGCGCCCACGGCCACGGTCCAGTGCGAAAACGCGGGAATGGCGAAAATGATGTGCACGAAGACCAGCAGGAAGGCGCCGAGGATCATTATGGATGCCCCCTTGCCCTTGCGGTCGTAGATGGTGCCGAAGACGGGAGTCAGCAGGATGTTCCCAAACGGCAGCAGGGCCGGGATGAGCCCCGCCAGACTCTCGCTCACATGGTACTTCTGCACCATGAGGTCGGTGGCGTAGTCCAGGAAGGGGAACACGCCTGAATAAAAAATGAGGCAGAGCAGGGCGATGAGCCAGAAGCCCTTGTTCTTCAGGATCTCCAGGATGTCGGCAAACTTGAAGGCATCTTCCTTGGCGATCACCGCCGGCGGCTCGGACGCATCCAGCTTCCTGTCCATCCCGCAGTAGAGGATAAAGGCGATGGTGCCCGCGAGCAACAGAACGAGGCCCAGGAATGCCACCGCTGCCACGCCGTATTTCAGGGCGATGGGCATGGCCGCAGCCAGGCCGACGGCAGTGCCCATGCGCGCCCCGGCGAGCTGCAGCCCCATGGCCGTGGCCATTTCCTTGCCCTTGAACCATTTGACGATGACCTTGGACACCGTGATGCCGGCGACTTCGACCCCCATGCCGAAGAAGGAAAATCCAATGGCGGCAACCCACACCTGCGTCCTGAT